>CAXUIA010000001.1:0-945 GCA_964250835.1 uncultured Acetobacteraceae bacterium
CCGCGCGCAATGCCGCCTCGATCCCGCCCAGCCGCGACCCGCGCGTCCCCGTCTCAAGATCGAACTCCAGATCGACGTAGCCGGATGCTTCGACCGCCGCCCGTATCGCCTCGCCGGCCAACGGCGCCCGCCCCAGATTGGTGTGCAGCACGATGCCCGTCGCGTTGATCACGCGTTGTCGCGCGGGGCGCGTCTCCGCGCGCATCCGCACGGAGGCCTGCGCCACCAGCGTCTCCGCATCCGGCGCCGTCCGGCTCGCGTCCCGGCGCATTGCCGCCCGCGTGTCCGCCAATGTCCGACGCAACGCCTCGGTCAGCGCCGGCCGTGAGGACGAGGCGATCAGCTCGGCCGCCGCATCGCTCCCAAGCAGCCGCTCGATCGCCGGCAACCCCCGCAATCGCTGCGCCAGAGCCTCATCCTGCGGCCTCAACTCGCTCCTCCCTCCGCCGTTGACCGAGTATCGAGGGACGCGGCCTACCTTCAAGTGCGGGAGAACACGATGTCCGACGTCCGGCTCACCGATTACGCGGGCGGCGGCGGCTGCGGTTGCAAGCTTGCTCCTGCCCTGCTCGCCGAAGTGCTGTCCGGCATGCCCGTCACGCCATTCGCCTCGCTTCTGGTCGGCACCGAAACCGGCGACGATGCGGCCGTGTGGCGTCTGGACGACCAACAGGCGGTCGTCGCCACCACCGACTTCTTCAACCCGATCGTCGACGACCCGCACGATTTCGGCCGGATCGCCGCCACCAACGCGCTCTCGGATGTCTACGCCATGGGCGGGCGCCCGATCATGGCGCTCGCCCTGCTGGGCTTTCCACGCGAGAAGCTCGGGGCATCAGTGGCGGCCAGGATCGTGGCGGGCGGTGCCGCGGCCTGCACCGGCGCCGGCATTCCTGTCGCCGGCGGGCACTCCATCGACTGCCCGGAGCCGATCTACGGGCTCGC
>CAXUIA010000001.1:955-3810 GCA_964250835.1 uncultured Acetobacteraceae bacterium
TTTCGGCATTGTCGCCGCCGGCCGCGTTGACCTGCACGCCATGACCGACGTCACCGGCTTCGGCCTGCTCGGCCATGCGCTCGAGATGTGTCGCGGCGCCGGGCTTGGCCTTCGGCTGTCGCGCGGCGCGGTCCCATTTCTGCCCGGCGTCCTCGATCACGCCCGGAACGGCCTTGCCACCGGCGCCAGTGCCCGAAATTGGGTCAGCTACGGGGGCGCCGTGAGCGGTGCCGACGCGCTCGACCAAGTCTTGCTCACCGACCCGCAGACCAGCGGCGGCCTGCTGCTCGCTGTTGATGCGGGAACGCAGGCTGACTTCCTGGCCGCCGCCCGTGATCACGGCCATCACGATGCAACGGTGATCGGCCATTTCATCGCGGGCGGCGGCATCGACCTCACGGCTTGAGCCGCCCAACTCCGAGCGCCTACGATCCTGCAAAACCGGGAGCGCTTCCATGAGCCACACCATCTCGACCGAGCACCCTTTCGGCCGGCACACACCGCTGCCCCTCGGGCATCTGCCGGACACGCGTTACCCGAGCCATCATATCGAGAAGCTCGACAAGCGCTTTCCCAGCCAGGGCAACGCCGCCATCGAGCGGATCGCGACCGGATTTCGCTGGGCCGAGGGTCCGGTGTACTTCCCCGCCGGCCGTTACCTGCTCTGGAGCGACATCCCCAACAACCGGATCATGCGCTGGCTCGAGGACGACAACCACGTCAGCGTCTACCGTCCGCACAGCCACCACGCCAACGGCAACACGCGCGACAACCAGGGCCGCCTCGTCACCTGCGAGCACGACGCGCGACGCGTCACCCGCACCGAACATGACGGCAGCATCACCATCCTGATGGACCGCTTCGAGGGCAAGCAGCTCAACGCGCCCAACGACATCATCGTCACGTCGGACGACGCGGTCTGGTTCACCGATCCCGGCTACGGCATCGACGGGCCCTACGAGGGACACGAGGCCGAGCCGGAACTGCCGCGCAACGTCTATCGGCTCGATCCATCCGGCCGCGCGACCGTGGTGGCCGACGACTTCGTCCGTCCGAACGGTCTCGCGATGTCGCCCGACGAGCGCACGCTCTATATCGTCGACAGCGGAATCACTCACGGCGGCCCCGGCCACGTCCGCGCCTTCGAGGTGAACGAAGGCAAGCTCAGCCGCGGCCGCGTGTTCGCCGAGGACTTCGCCCCCGGCTTTACCGACGGCCTGCGCACCGACACCGACGGCAACGTCTGGTGCAGCATGGGCTGGGGCGGCGCCGCCGAAGATGGCGTGCGCTGCTACGCGCCCGACGGCACCCTGCTCGGCAAAATTCACTTGCCGGAAGTCTGCGCCAATCTGTGCTTCGGCGGGCCGAAGAGACACCGGCTGTTCATGTGCGGCAGCACGTCGATCTACGCGCTCTTTGTCAACACGATCGGAGCGAAGTGAGATAGGGGCGCTGCCCCAAACCCCGCCGGGGGCAGCGCCCCCGAACCCGCAACTTCGGCCGAGCCGGAGAAGCTTCGAGCCAGTCAGACACCTAATGAGGCAATTCTTGCGGACCAATTTCCTTCTTCAGCGAATCGGCCTGGTCGAACTACAAAGAACACTCGACAAACCTGCTTGCAGGGACGCAGGCCTTGAATACTTGCCAAGAGTTCTGGCAGCTTCGACTGTCTCCTTCAGCACCCTGACTGGGCTTCTCTTTTTCCACTCTTATACTTGGTGTTCCTCTGTATTGCCATGACAGGCCTTTTGGGCTCGCCTCTACTGCTACGCATGTTCTCTTCCACGGAAGGAGTCGTGACTGCTCAGGACGAGGGCCGACGATCTCTTAAGTCGCTGAAGGGAGTGCCGCCGCACGGGCCTTGAAAGCGATCACGATTGGGGCGAAACGGGATCAAAGGGTCCGCGACCCTTTGCGGGGTTCGGGGCAGCGCCCCGACCTTCCCCTCACGACGCAGCCCGCACCAGCGCGGCGGTGTAAGGATCGCGCGGCGAGGCCAGCAGCGCGGCCGTATCCTGGATTTCGACCACCTCACCGCCGCGCAGCACGGCGATGCGGTCGGCCATGAAGCTGACGGCCGCCAGGTCGTGACTGATCAGCACGTAAGCGACGCCGCCGTTGCGCGAGAGCGAGCGCAGCAGGTTGAGCAGAGTAGCTTGCGTCGACACGTCGAGGCTTGAGGTCGGTTCGTCGAGCACGATCAGGTCGGGATGCGCGGCGAGCGCGCGGGCGATCGCCACGCGTTGCGCCTGCCCGCCCGAAATCGAGCGCGGGGACCGGCCGGCGAGGCCCGCTGAAAGTCCCACGTGTTCGAGCAGGTCGCCTGCTCGACGGGCGCGCTCGCGACGGTTCGCGGTGGCCGCGATCCGCAGCGGCTCGGTCACGATCTCGCCGATCGACATCGTCGGATTGAGCGACTCGCGCGGATCCTGGAAGACGACCTGCAGTCGCCGGCGGGCGCGCAGCTGATCGGCGCCGCGGAGCGACGACAACGACACGCCGTCCAGCGTGATCCGCCCCTCGTGAGCCACCATCTGCAGTATCGCGCGCCCCAGCGTTGATTTGCCCGAGCCGCTCTCGCCGACGATGCCCAAACATTCGCCATGTCCGATGGTGAGCGAGACCTGGCGGAGCACGGGCGCCTGCGGCCCGTAGCGCACCGAGACGTCGTCGAGCGTCAGGAGCGGCGACGCGTTGCTGCGCCGTTCGGGTTGTTCGCTGACGTGCACAGGCTTGGCGACGGCCTCCGTCAGCGGGAACAGGCAGGCGGCCCGGGTCTCGCCCGCCGGATCGAGCGCCGGGTATCCGGCGTCGCCCACATCCTGGCTGAATAGGCAGCGTGGCGCGAAGCGCCC
>CAXUIA010000001.1:3820-8467 GCA_964250835.1 uncultured Acetobacteraceae bacterium
GCGACAGCCCGGCGGGCGCCGCCCGGGCTCAGGCATTTGGCCGGGTATGTCGGTCAGGGTGCGCCGGCCGGCGACCGGGACCGCGGACAGCAGGGCTGCTGTGTAAGGGTGGCGTGGACGCGCGAAGATCGGCCCCGACCGGCCCTTTTCGACCGTGCGTCCTGCGTAAAGCACATGGACGCTGTCGGCGTGCGTGCGGACGACCCCGAAATCGTGCGTGACGAACAGTACACCCATCTCGTGGGTGCGTCGGAGCCGGGCGAGAAGGGCGAGGATCTGGGCTGCCACGAGCGGGTCGAGCCCGGTTGTCGGCTCGTCGGCAATCAGCAGCCTCGGCTCGGCCGCGAGCGCGATTGCGATCATCACCCGCTGGCGCTGACCGCCCGAGAAACGGTGCGGGTGATCATTGATCCGCGTGTCCGGACTGGGAATGCCCACCTCGCGCATCAGTTCGAGCGCGCGCGCTCGTGCGTCCTTGGCGGAGAGGTCGCGGTGGAGGCGAACGGCCTCGGCAATCTGCGCACCCACTGTGTGTGACGGGTTGAGCGCGGAAAGCGGGTTCTGAAACACCATGCCGACCGCGCCGCCACGCAGGCGGCGCAGTGCCGCGCCGCGAAGGCTTACCACGTCGGTGCCGTCGACGGTGATTGTCCCCGAAAGGGTGGCGCCTGGCGGCAACTGACGTGTCACCGACAGCGCCGCGATCGTCTTGCCCGAGCCAGATTCGCCCACCAATGCTAGGAACTCGCCGCGCTCAACGGTGAGGTCGAGCACGTCGAGCAGGCTGGTTCCGCCGAACGCGACCGACACGCCGGCCATCTGAAGGGCCGGCGTCATCGAGTGCCTATGCGCAGTGCTCGCATCATCGGGTGCCCGCCCGTCGGGTGAGTAGAGCCTCGCCGATCAGGGAGGTCGAGAACAGGGAGGCGAAGATCATCAGGCCGGGCGGGAGGATCAGCCACCAGGGTTTGAGCGCGATCAGCGACAGCCCATTCTGGAGCAGGCCGCCCCAGCTCGTCCGCGGCGGCTGCACGCCTAGTCCCAGGAAACTCAGGGCCGATAGGACGACGATCATCTCGCCCGTCAGCAGGGTCGCATTGACCACCAGCACCGGCGCCATCACGCGCATGAGATGGACGCGCGCGACGTAGAAGCGTCCGCCGCCCGACTGGCGCGCCGCGAGAACGAACTCCCGGTCGCGCTGCGCGATCGTCTCGTTGCGCACCAGGCGCGCGAGCGACGGCCAGGAGATCAGTCCAAGCAGGAAGATCAGGCTCGGAACGCTGAGCGTCACCAGGGCCGCGAAAAAGATCAGGATGATCAGCGATGGCAGCGCCAGCATCGCATCGAGCACGCGCATCATGATCTGGTCGAGCCAAGCCGGTCCTAACCCGGAGGCGAGGCCGTAGGCGCAACCGATCAGGAACGTCAGAACCGTCGCCGGCACGCTCACCAGAAGCGTCGCCACGCCTCCCGAGAACAACCGTGCGAGGAGATCGCGTCCGAGCGCGTCGGTGCCGAGCGGATGCAGCCAGGATGGCGAGGCGAGAGCCGCTTGCGTATGCAGCGCAAACGGATCCGCCGGATACAGCCATTGCCCAAGGAAGCTGCCAGGCACGACCAGAAACGCCAGAACGAGCCCGACCAGCAGCCTAGGCATAGCTGGTCCGTGGATCGAGCAGCCCGTTGACCAGGTCGGCGAGCAGATTGCCCAGGATCGTGAGGATGCCGATGAGCAGCACGATTGCGACCAGCACCGGATAGTCCTGCAGCAAGGCCGATCGCCAGAGTAGCCAGCCTAGGCCCGGATAGGAAAACACGGTTTCCACCACGACGCCGCCCGCAAAGACGTATGGGAACGAAAGGCCTAGCAGCGTGACCAGCGGCCGCAGCGCATTGCGCAACACGTGCCGCAAAAGCACGCGCGGGAAATCGGCACCCTTGGAGATCGCGGTGCGCACGTAATCGCGTCCGAGCTCCTCGTGCACGGCTTGCGCGAAGTAGCGCGCCTGTCCTGCCATCGTGATCAGCGAGATGGTCGCGACCGGCAGCACCAGGTGGCGCGCGTACGACCCGATGGTGGGCGTCTCCAGGCGCAGGTTGAACAGGCCCCCGGGCGGTAGCCAGCGCAGGTCCGTCGCGAAGACCAGCACCAGGATGGCTCCCAGAAAGAACGACGGCATCGCGTAGAGGGTCAGTTCGAGCAGGCTGATCAACGTTCCTGCCGTGCGTCGGTAGAGCACGCCGTGCAGAAGTCCGAGGCTGATCGCCATCAACGTGCTCAGCGAGATCGCAAGCGCATACATCACGATCGTATTGCGCTCATAATCGAGCAGCAGTTCGCCCACCGGCCGGTGCAGCAGGTAGGAAAACCCGAGTTGCCCGTGCGAGAGGTGCCACCACCATAGCCCATACTGTTTCCAGAGCGGTGTGGTCAGTCCCAGCTGCCGGTTGATCGCGGCCACTGTCTCGGGTGTTGCGTGAAGCCCGAGGATAGAAATCGCCGGTCCGCCTGGGGTGAGGTGAACCAGCACGAATGTCAGGCTGACCAGGATGAACAGGGACAGCAGTGATGCCCCGAGACGACGGCTAAGCGTGCGGATCATGACCGAGCCTCGGGCAAGCCATCGCGCCGCTCAGTGTGAGGTACTCGGGAGACCAGTTGCCGGTCGGGCTGAAGAACTTGTCGATGCCGCCGATGCCGGGGCGGGCGAGAATGGTAAAGGACCCGTCGGGCAGAAAGATCAGCGGCTGCTGCATGACAATGTAGCTCTCAACGGCGTAGAGCCCATCGCGTCCGGGACTGCCGTTAGCGCGCGCCAGCAACTGGTCCATTGTCGGATCGGCGTAGTGCTCATAGTTGCCCGTCGCGCCGGGCTGGAAATATTGCAGCGGATCGGGAAACGACTGGATCGTATAGTCCAGGAACACCGCCTCCCATTCGGTCACCGGGCCCAGCATGCGCGCGATCAGCTGGTTAAACTCAACCTCGCGGATCGAGAGCGTGATGCCGACCTTGGCAAGGTCCGATTGCACGAGCTGCATCAGCAGAATGCGCGTCTCTGCACCGGCGGTGATCAGCACGGTGAACGCCAGGCGCCGTCCGTTCTTGACCCGAACGCCGTCGGATCCGACCTTCCAGCCGGCTTGGTCGAGCAGAGCCCGCGCCGCTTCGGGATTGTAGCTGAGCGGCGAGTTGCCGCGGCGCAGATCCGGCGGCAGCAAGTCGGGGAGCGATGACGGGATCAGTCCGACCTGTGGCATTGCGTTGCCGTGGAACACCGCGTCGACGATGTGCCGCTGGTCGATAGCGCGCTCGATTGCGTCGCGGACACGAACGTCATCAAAGAAAGGATCGATCGGATTTTTGAGGTTCGGCGTGATCACGCCGAAGGCGAGTGCCGCACCAGTCGGCACGCGCTGCACGTCGTGCAGCGACGCCGCCGCGCGCCACAGCTCAAACGGCAACGACGCCATGTCGAGTTGCCCCGCCTCGAGCGCTTCGAGCGGATCGGTGCCCTGCAGGAAGTTGACCACCAAGCGGCGTATGCTGGCATGGTGACCGCTGTAGAGCGGATTTGGAACGAACACAGCGTGGCGGCCGAGAACGAAATCGGTCACTCGAAACGGGCCGTCAACCACGTCGTAAAAGTTTGCTTCGCTTTGCAGACTCTGTTGCTGCGCGACGCTGTAACGGCTCCAGGCATGCCGCGGCAAGGCGTAGAACTGATACAAACCGGCCTTTTCGAACCACTCCGGATTTACCGCTCGCGTCAAGGTGAACTCGACATGATGATCGTCGAGCGCCTTGATCGACCGGATAAGCTGCGGCACGCCGCCATTGCCGCTTTGTGAGTAGGCTGAGCCCAACTGCTGGATCAGCGACCAGTCGTAGAGAACGTCGTCGGCGGTGACCTTTGCTCCGTCCGACCAGGTGTAAGGCTTGAGCGTGACGGTGAAGACGGTATCGTCCGCGTTGACGTCGATCGCGCTCGCAAGACTAGAATCCCGATCGACCCGCAATCCCGGTCCGACCCAGAGCAGCGGCCGGTAAAGCAAGTTCATGAGCTGGAAGTCGTGGATCGAACCAGTGTAGAGCGCCGGGTGAAGGGTCGCGACAGCGCCGGGGATATCAGCGACGCCGACACCGGTGGGCACGATCACGGTTCCGCAATCGCGCGCCGGAGAGGGGGTCGCGAACATTGCCCCGAGCAGCCAGACCCTCGGCGCCACTCGCCAAACGCTCAAGCCCAGCTAGACCTTAGAGCGTGTGATCGACTTGATGTCTGGCCTGATCCGGCCGGACGCCTGACCGATCTCGCGATCCTGCTGCGCGATGATGTGCTTTGCCGGCTCGTCGCCCTCCAAGCCGCCCAGAGCGGTTCCGGCCACCTTGCGCCGTGAACTCACCGTGCCGTCGACATAGGTGACGTCAAACATCACCACTGCACTAGCCGCGCGGCTTTTCACGAGACGTCGCCCTCGGAAGGGGTCTCCCCCACCGGCGCGATTCCCGTCTCGAGTTCGGCACGGCGCCGCTCCTGCTTCTCGCGGAGCTTTTCTTCCTTTTTGGCCTGTTTGGCCCGATCACGTTCCATCTTTTGATGGTTGTAGTTCGGCTTGAAGGCCATGGTCCCGCTCCTGCAG
>CAXUIA010000001.1:8477-10829 GCA_964250835.1 uncultured Acetobacteraceae bacterium
ACGAAGTGTGGCGGGGCCGAAGCCCCGCCGCCTTCGGTCAGACCGCCTGCAGGTTGACGGCCGAGGTCTTGCCCTGCTGACCACGCTCGAGCTCAAAACTCACCTTCTGACCCTCATTCAGCTGACCGAGCCCTGAGCGCTCGACCGCCGAGATGTGCACGAAAACATCCTTGGACCCATCATCCGGCTGGATGAAGCCATAGCCCTTGGTCGCATTGAACCACTTCACTGTTCCGACCGACATCGGAGATCTCCTTGTCTTCCAGCATCCCGCACGTCACGGGGTTTCTTGACTTTCCGCTACTGATTCACCGATGCGTAACCGCGGGGAGCGGGCCGTTCCAGCAGATCTTGGGCCGAAAAGCGCCGGCTCGGGCAATAACGCCCGAAATCACATCTTAGCACATCTGCGCCGCCTCACCAGCTTAACCTGTCGGAGGAGCACGCGTGACCGAGGTTGATCCGGATCGCCATCGGGCGAAGATGGAGAAGCGCAAGGCGGTCCAGGACCGCGAGGTCGCGGGCAAGACGCTCGAGAAGGGCTTGCTTGTCGTTCATACCGGCCGCGGGAAGGGTAAGACGACGGCGGCGATGGGCTTGGCGCTCCGTATGCTCGGGACCGGTCGCCGGGTCGGCATCGTGCAGTTCATTAAAGGTGGTTGGGACACGGGGGAGCGTCGCGCGTTCGCAGCCTTCGGCGACCGCGTCAGTTGGAACACGATGGGAGATGGGTTTACCTGGGAGACCCAGGATCGTGATCGCGATGTGGCCGCCTGCCAGGCCGCGTGGAATTTGGCACTCGAACTCAGCCGCGACACGACCCTCGGGTTGCTGGTGCTCGACGAGCTCAACACCGCGCTCCGTTACGGGTATCTGGACTTGGGCTTGGTCCTTGCCGGCCTTGCCGCTCGCCCGCCGATGTTGCACGTCGCCGTCACCGGCCGTAACGCGCCCGAACGTCTTCTGGAGGCCGCCGACCTGGTGACGACCTTCGAGGCGACACGGCACCACTTCGACGCAGGCGTTCGGGCCCAGCTCGGGATTGAGTACTAGGAAGCGATCCCGCGTTTCACTTACCGGCTCTTCGAGAGGTGGACCACGGTCTTGCAACGACGCGCCGCCTGCAGCGTGGTCCAGGGTCCATGTCCAAGATATGCGTAGGCGCATGATGCCTCTGGCCCTTATGCTCCAAGGGACCGGCTCGTCGGTTGGTAAATCCCTACTCGTGGCCGGCCTTGGCCGCGCCCTTGCCCATCGCGGTTTCAGCGTCGCACCCTTTAAGCCCCAGAACATGTCCAACAATGCCGCCGTCACCGGTTCAGGCGGTGAGATCGGCCGTGCCCAGGCGCTGCAGGCCCGTGCCTGCTTTCTTGAGCCCAACACCGACATGAACCCCGTTCTGCTCAAGCCGCAGGGCACGGCGTCGCAGATCATCCTGCAGGGCCAACGCCACGGTCAGGCCAATGCACGCGATTATCAGTCGCTCAAGCCTACCCTGCTGCCCTACATCCTCGAGAGCTTCAGGCGCCTGACGGACGCGCACGACATCGTCTTGGTCGAGGGCGCCGGCAGCGCTGCCGAGACCAACCTGCGGCGCAACGACATCGCCAACATGGGCTTTGCCCGCGCCGCCCGTGTCCCCGTCGTGATCGTGGGCGACATCGACCGCGGCGGCGTCATCGCGAGTTTGGTCGGCACGAGCACCGTTCTCGATCCCGACGACCGGGCGCTCGTCAGGGGCTTCATCGTCAACCGCATGCGCGGCGATCTTTCGCTGTTCAACGACGGCATGCGCACCATCGCTGTCGCCACCGGCTGGCCCGCTCTCGGACTCGTCGCCCATTTTGCGCCCGCGGGCCGCCTTCCTGCCGAGGACGCGCTCGATCTCGCGCCGAGCCGTGTCGGCTCGCGCGCCGGAAGGCAGCGCATCGCCGTTCCGCTGCTTCCGCACATCGCCAACTTCGATGACTTCGATCCGCTCGCGGCTGATCCAGGCGTCGAGCTCCTCATGCTCCCGCTTGATCACCCGCTTCCGGGCGACTGCGACCTCGTCATTCTTCCTGGCAGCAAGGCGACGATCGCCGACCTGCGCGCGCTGCAGACCGCCGGCTGGTCCATCGACCTGCACGCTCATCGCCGCAGAAACGGCCGTATCCTCGGCGTGTGCGCCGGCCTGCAGATGCTCGGCCGCACGATCGCCGATCCTGACGGGATCGAGGGCTCACCCGAAACAGTCGCCGGTCTCGGCCTCCTCGCCGTTGATACCATCCTAGCCGGCGACAAGCGCCTTCGCCGCGCCGCCGGCCGCGCTCTGCCTGATGGCACGCCGGTCGCGGGCTACGAGATGCATCT
>CAXUIA010000001.1:10839-35005 GCA_964250835.1 uncultured Acetobacteraceae bacterium
GGTCCCGACTGCGCCCGACCGTTCGCGATGCTCGACGATGGCGCCGATGACGGCGCCCGCTCAGCCGACGGCCTGGTCAGCGGCACCTACCTGCACGGCTTGTTTGCCCACCCGGCGGAACGCGCCCGCTGGCTTGGCGGCGGCGACCCCCTTGATCATCATGCCGAAACCGATCGCATCCTCGATGAGCTTGCTTCTCATCTCGAAGCCCACATCGACATCGAGGCACTGCTCGCCATTTCCCGCCCATGACGCAAAACAATGACAGTGCGGCTCGCGGCGAGCAGGACTTCTACGACCGCCAGGCAGCTCGCTTCTGGGACCCGAACGGCCCGATGCAGGCGTTGCACGTCATCAACCCGCTCCGCGTTGCGTGGATCGCCGACCGCACGCGAGAGCGCCTCGGCGGTCTCGCCGGCCGCAACACCCTCGATGTCGGCTGCGCGGTCGGGCTTCTTTCCGAAGCCCTCGCCCGCGCGGGTGCAAACGTCACCGGCATCGACGTCAGCGCCGGCAACATCGTCGCCGCCAGCCAGCACGCGAAGGCGGGCGGCCTCGCCATCACATACCGCGAGGGCACTCTGACCGAAGCCATTCCGGATCGCGAGACCTTTGACGTCGTTTGCTGCCTCGAAGTGGTTGAGCATGTCGCCGAGCTCAGGGGTTTCCTCGACCAGCTTGCTGCGCGCGTTGCTCCGGGCGGCCTCGTTTTCGTCTCCTCGATCGCCCGCACCCCCGAGAGCCTTGCCTTGGCCAAGATCGGCGCCGAATACGTCCTCCGCATCCTGCCGCGAGGGACCCATCGCTGGTCCGACTTCCGCAATCCGGACGAGGTGGATCATGGCTTGGCTCGTCATGGCTTGCGCCAAGTGGCGCTCACCGGCATGGGCTATCTTCCATTGCTTCATCGCGCCTGGTGGCAGCGCAGCACGCGCGTCAACTGGATGGGATGTTGGGCGCGTCCGTCGGCACCCGGAGTAGGCCGGCTGCGCTCCGCCTCCCTGTGCGCATCGAGTTCGGCGATGTCGCGTCCCCGATCACGCTCTGCGCCGGCATGACGGCAACGGTCTCGATCCTTCGACCATCGTGCTGTGGGCCGCGGGAAGCATGTCCGCGATCAGGCGAGGTTTGGAACGGCCGGAAGGTTAGCCGGCGCAACACCGGGGCGGCGCCCTGGACCCGCTGTGGCCATCGGCCCCCAGATCCGGTTTACCGCTTCCTGCCTGTTGCGCTCCGATGCGAGCTCAACGCCAATACTACGCCCATGCCCAACATCCATGCTCGCGCCGATAACCGCAGCGCACGCCTGATATCGGACGCGGTCAGCGCATCGCGTCCGCCTCCCATCCACGCATCCTTGACCAACACCCCGCCATAGGTTCGGGGGCCGGCCAACCGCAATCCTAGCCCGCCCGCCATCGCCGCCTCCGGCCATCCGGCATTCGGCGAGCGATGCCGCCGCGCATCTCGACGTATCGCGCGCACGGCATCACCGAACCGTCCCGACGCCAGTCCGATCAGCAGCGCCGAAAGGCGCGAGGCCGGCAGGTTCACCAGGTCATCCATCCGCGCCGACGCCCACCCGAACGCACGGTAACGGGCGTTCAGATGCCCGACCATGCTGTCGGCAGTGTTGATCGCCTTGTAGGCCGCCATGGCCGGCAGACCGCCTGCGGCAAACCAGAAGGCGGGCGCTGCCACGCCGTCCGAGAAGTTCTCCGACAAGCTCTCGACCGCCGCACGCGCCACCCCCGCCTCATCAAGCCATGCGACATCCCGACCCACGATCTGCGACAGCGCCGACCGTCCCTCATCCAGTCCGTGATCCAGCCCATCCGCCACGGCGGCGACGTGCGTGTGTAGCGACCGTGCCGCCAGCAGGCTGGAGGCTGCCAGCACCACGCCCCAACGCGGCCCACGCGACACCTGCCGACCAGCGGTCCACGATACGCCCACGAGGACACCGAGCGCCGCGGCACCCCGCCTGCGGCGCACGGTGTCCGCCAGATCCGGGTCATTCCAGCGCGCATCGAGCCGTTCGATCAGCCAGCCGACCCAGCTCACCGGATGACCAAGCTGGCGAAACAGCACGTTCGGATAACCCGCCACAGCCTCGACGAGCAGCGCCGCCGCCAGCATTTTAAGCCGCATGTCCAATTCCCATGGCGGAAGCCTCGACGACGCTCGCGCGCTTTTCCCGCAGGCGCCCGAACCGCGCCTCGATCTGTCAACCGGCCTTAATCCCACTGCCTATCCTTGTCCGCCCGTGCGCATCGACCGTCTTCCTGAACCCGCCGCCATCGTGTCTCTCGAGCGTGAGGCCGCAAGAGCGTTCAGCTTGCCATCGCCGGCAGACTGCGTCGCTGCTCCTGGCACCGGCATCCTCATGGCCCTGATCGCACTCCTTGCCGGGAGCGACGTGGCTATCGTCGGGCCGACCTACGTCGGCCATGCCCGTGCCTGGTTCGCGGCCGGCGCCCGCGTCTATGACGTCCCCGACGTCGAGGCGGCGCTCAGGACCGGCGCCGCTACAATCGTTGTCACTCGTCCCAACAATCCCGATGGCCGCATCATCGACCTGCCCGACGCTGCAGGCCGACTGCTTGTCGTTGACGAGGCCTTCGCCGACCTTGAATCATGCGCGGCCGATCTGACCGCGCGGGCGGGCCGATCCGGGCTGATCCTGCTCCGCTCCTTTGGCAAGACTTACGGGTTGCCCGGGGTCCGGCTTGCCTTCGCCGCCGGCGTCGACCCACTTCTCGGCCGTCTGCGCGCCGCTCTTGGTCCCTGGCCGATTTCGGCCCACGCGCTCGCCGCCGGCCTTGCCGCCTACCCTGACGTCGGCTGGCGCACCCGCCAAGCCGCCCAACTCGTGGCGAGCGCAGCCCAGCTCGACTCTGTCCTGACCGGAGCCGGCTGCCGCATTGAGGGCGGGACGCGATTGTTCCGCCTTGCCCTCCACACCGACGCGCCCGCCCTCTGGCGCCGCCTTGGTTGCGCAGGCATCCATGTTCGACGCTTCGAGCACGCGCCGTCGAGGCTGCGTTTCGGCATCCCACCCGACCAGGCCGCCTTTATCCGTCTCGCGCGCACCCTGGAAAACTCGGCGGCCCACCCGTAGATGGGACCAACGCCGCCGCAGGCCCTCACGCGGACGCAGACACAGGAAGCATCAATGTCTACCACCTTCGCGCCGACCGGCATTCCGGCGCCGACCAAGAGCTACGGCCACCTCAACACCGAGACCGTGCTCTCTGTCCAGCGTTGGACTGACCGCCTGTTCTCGTTCCGGACCACACGCGATGCATCGCTGCGGTTCGAGAATGGCCAGTTCACCATGATCGGCATCGAGGTCGAGGGTAAGCCGCTCCTGCGCGCCTACAGCATGGCGAGCGCCAATTACGAGGACTTCCTCGAATTCCTCTCGATCCAGGTCCCGGATGGTCCGCTCACCTCCCGCTTGGGACATATTCAGGTGGGTGATAAAATCCTTGTCGGCCGCAAGCCTGTTGGCACCTTGATCCTCGATAACCTCAAACCGGGGCGAAACCTCTATCTGCTTGCGACTGGAACAGGCCTTGCACCGTTCATGGCGCTAATCCACGACCCGGCGGTCTACGAGCGCTTCGAGCACGTCGTGCTGACACACACCTGCCGCACGGCCGACGAGCTGGCCTACCGCGGCTACATCCGCGACGAGCTGCCCAACCACGAGCTTTTGGGCGAGGACATCGCGAGCAAGCTCCTCTACCACCCGAGTGTCACGCGCGAGGAGTGGCAGACGACTGGTCGGATCACCGAGCTGTTCAAGTCGGGCAAGCTGTTCTCGGATCTTGGCCTTCCGCAAGCGGATCACATGCACGACCGGGCGATGATCTGCGGCAACGAGCGCATGCTTGCCGACTGCGAGCGCATGCTCCAGGAGGCAGGCTTCGTCGAAGGTCATAACAACGAGCCTGGTGAGTACGTGATCGAAAAGGCGTTCGCGGAGAAGTAGTTGGGGTTCCGCCGCAAGCCCCAGATCCGCCACGGAGGAATATCATGCCGCACGATTTCGACCTGTTCGTCATCGGCGGCGGCTCCGGCGGGGTCCGTTGCGCCAGGATCGCCTCCGGCTACGGCGCGCGGGTGGGGATTGCCGAAGAGCGTCACTGGGGTGGAACGTGCGTCAACGTCGGCTGCGTCCCCAAGAAGCTTCTGGTCCAGGCTGGCGAATACGGTGCGGCCGCGCGCGATAGCGTCGCGTTCGGTTGGGACACAACCGTCGGCCCGCATGATTGGCGCGCCCTGATCGCCGCCAAGGATGAAGAGATCTCTCGGCTCAACGCGGTCTATGTCTCGCTTCTCGACCGCGCGGGTGCGACGCATTTCGATGCGCATGCGACGTTCATCGACGCCCACACGCTCGAGGTCGGCGGGCGCCGCGTCACGGCCGCACATATCGTCATCGCGACCGGTGGTCACCCGATCGTTGAGCCGCACATCGAGGGTGCCCATCTCGGGATCGTTTCGGACGCGGCCTTTCACCTCCCCGCACGGCCGGAGCGCGTCCTGATGGTCGGCGGCGGCTATATCGGCGTCGAATTCTCCGGCATCTTCAATGCGTTCGGGTCAGAGGTTACGCTCGCCTATCGACAGGCTAAGCCGCTTCGTGGCTTTGACGAAGACATGCGGGACGGACTCTCCGACGCGATCGACGCGCGCGGGATCGTTCAGCGTCCGATGACGACGCTGCACCGGATCACCCGCAACCGCGGCCATCTGACGGCGGACCTGTCGGACGGAACCGCCGTCGATGTCGACCTTGTCTTCTTCGCCGTTGGGCGTAAACCCAACACCGCAGGGCTCGAATTAGAGCGCGCCGGCGTTGCCACCGCGGACAACGGCAGCGTCATCGTGGGTGACGACGGCCAGACTAACATCCCCGGCATCTACGCAATCGGAGACGTCTCCAATCGGGTCAATCTGACGCCGGTCGCAATCGCCGAGGGTCATCATCTGGCGCACCGTCTGTTTGGCCCCGGCGAACCACGTCGCTGGTCGCTCGACAGCGTGGCAAAGGCGGTCTTCTTTTCGCCTCCCTTGGCGAGCGTCGGCTTGACCGAGGAGGAGGCGGCCCAGAAAGGCTGCGCCAAGATCTATGTGTCGCGCTTCACGCCGCTTCGGCATACGATCAGTACACGCGCCGCCAATAAGTCGATCATGAAGCTGGTTGTTGACCAGCCGAGCGACATCGTGCTCGGCGCTCACATGCTGGGTGACGACGCCCCCGAAATCATGCAGGGTTTTGCAGTCGCGGTCGCCGCCGGCCTGACCAAACGCCAAGTCGACGAGACGGTCGGCATTCATCCAACGAGTGCCGAAGAGATGGTCACCATGCGCGATGCCGTGCGTGTGGTTGGTCTTGCCCGCGCGGCCGAGTAGGCGGCGCCAGGTGCTTGTTTTGTGACGCGCCGGCGCTGCAGATGTTAGTTTCGATCCGCAACGTCCCAGCCACCACCCAGAGCACGGTAAAGTGCCACGAGGTCGGTCTCAACCTCCACGTTGGCGTTCGCCAAACCATTCTGGTTCTGCAAAAGCGCGCTCTGCGCCGCGAGCACGTTCAGGAAGTCCACCACGCCCTGCCGGTAACGCTGACGAGCAGCGGCGAGCGCCAACTGCGACTGTCCATAGGCTGCGGAGAGCTGCTGACGACGGTGCTGAGCTTCCTCATAGGCGGTCAATGCATTGTCGACATCCTGCCAAGCCTGCAGAACGGTGTTGCGGTAGTTCAGCGCGGCTTCTCTTTGCTGCGACTTGCGTAGCCGCAGGGTTGCTCGCAGCCGCCCACCCTCAAACAACGGCACGTCGAGCGTCGGACCGATCATGGTGTAGCCCGACGCGAGATTGAAGACCTGCGGAAACTGGAGCGCTTCGGTTCCCGCCTGCCCCGAAATACGAAGGTCTGGGTAGAAGTCGGCGACCGCGACGCCGGTCTCCGCCGTCGCTTCGTGCAGCTTCGACTCGGCCTCACGTATGTCGGGACGCCGTCGTGCCAAATCGCTCGGTATCCCGAGCGGGACCGTTGGCGGCACTGGCGGCTGAGCCCGAAGTGAACTCAACTCGCGCTCCAGCGTTCGCGGCGGTTCGGCGAGCAGGAAGCCGACCGCGTTGATCAGGGCGGCGATGTTGGCGCGAAGCGGCGGCAGGTTGGCGGCGATTGTGTCCCGCTGCACTTCGGCGTTGGCAATATCGAGTGTCGTGCTGACACCGTTGCTGAACTGATTACGTATGAGCCGCACGTTGCGGTCCGCGTCCGCCAGATTATCCTGTGCGATCAGCAGCATCGACTGCACGCCTCGAAGCTGCATGTAGTCCTGAGCGAGATCGGCGATGGCGGCCAGAGCCACCGCATGACGCGCCTCGATGACCGCCTCGGTGTCTGCGCGACGTGCTTCCACCGCGCGCCGGACGCGTCCGAACAGGTCAACATCCCATGCGACTGAGACATTGTCCTGGAACAGGTCGAAAGAAACCGGCGCATTGGGTGCCGGCACGATCAAGGTCTCAAGCAGTTTTGGCGGCGTGGTGATCCTTTGATATGTCCCGTCGCCGTCGAGGTTTGGCAGTCCTCGCGACGCCGCGATCCGCCGTTGCTGCCGCCCCTGCTCGATCCGCTCGGCAGCCTCCTGGAGGTCAAGATTTTGTCGCGCCAGTCGCGTCTCGAGCGACGAGAGTTCGGGATCCTTGAACTCGTTCCACCAGCTCGTGTCGATGGTGCCGCCGAATGTCGGAGCGCTCGGAATGTCGGCTGGAGCAGTCCCCCACCACGACGCGGGCGCGTGCGCGTCCGGCCGATGAAAATCGGGACCGACTGTGCATCCACCGAGCACTGTCGAGACGACGAGCACTCCGGCAAAATGCGTATTCACCAATCAGACTTCATTTGGAGGTCACGCGGACAGGGTCAGTCTCCTGCTCGCTTTTGACGTTGGTGAGCCCGGTCTCGATCGTAACCTCAACCGAAAACCCGTCCCGAAGGAGCCGAGCGTCCGGCTGCCCCGGCGCGACCACGACTTTCACCGGTAGACGCTGAACAATCTTGGTGAAGTTTCCCGTCGCGTTGTTCGGCTCAATCGGCGCGAAGGCGGCGCCGGAGGCCGGTGGGATGCTGTGTACCACACCCTGCAGATCAAGGTTGTAGGCATCGACGTGGATGCGTGCACGTTGTCCGGGCAGCACCCGGCGGAGCGCAACCTCCCGGTAATTCGCGACGATATAGAGATGGTCGAGCGGCACGAGAGCCATCAGCGCGGCACCGGGTGCGACATAGTTCCCGACCTGCACGGTCCGTTCAGCCACCGTCCCGTCGAGCGGCGCCAGGATGCGCGTGTAAGACAGATTTAATCGAGCTTGCTCGACCTCTGCCTGGTCGGCTTGCACCGCCGCCGCTGCACTGTTGTATTGGGCCTGCAAAATCGGCAGCTGGCGTCTGGTCGCACTCAGCGTCGCCTGGGCGCCGGCGACCGACGCTTGCGCTTGACGCAGGGACATGTCCGCCTGTTGCCGTTCCTGAAAAGTCCCCGCTCCCGTCTGAGCAAGGTTCCGGTAACGCGTCTCGTTCTGCTGGGCAAACACGAGCTGCGCGCTTGCGGACGTGACCTGCGCCTGCGATTGCGCGACCTGCGACGGCAGCCTGGCGATCTGTGCCGCTATGTCGGCTGCCTGAGCGCGATCACGCGCGAGCATCGCCTCATTGTTTGCAAGGGTCGCGCGAAAATCGCGATCGTCGAGCGTGCTCAACAGTTGGCCCGCGCGAACGGTTTGGTTGTCGTCGACATCCACGCTCGAGATCTGCCCCGAGATGCGGGGAGCAATCGTCGCGTAATGTCCAGTGACGTAAGCGTCATCCGTCCATACTGACGATCCGGGCGCAAAGATGATCACCAGTACCGCGGCCGTGAAGCCGACGACCACGATGCCAGCCAGGATCCAGGGCCACCGTGACGTGGCAGTCTCGTCGCTATCGTCGGACTTCCTGCCGTCCTCCGAGTGCTCTTTGTTCCTGTCTTGATCTTTGTTGTCTGCCACTATACTCGCCCGCTATCTGTTACTCAGCGCAATGCGTGGCGGATAGGTGCGCACTGGAACCGTGATCAGGATCAACATCAAGACGACCGTAATGGCACCGAATATAAAGAAGGCATCTCGCACGCTCAGCACGGTTGCTTGCAAATTTGCCGCTTCAAGAAAGCTCTCGAGGCTGCCCGGAAACCTCGGCGTGCCGTTGGGAAGCAAAGGCGGCGGATTGCCGACAATGATATCGGGACCCTGGATTACGGCGTAGCGGCCCTGACCGGACTGGTCAGCAATCCTGCTCGTGTGCAGGGCGCCGCGCCACCGCATGATGAGTTGCAGCAGCCATGCGCCGACAGGCTCGGCAAGCGCGCGACAGGAGTTGACCAGAGCCGATGCGAGTGGACCCTCCTCCGGCTTCTTGATCGAATTTGTCGCCATCATCAACAAGGGCAGCACGATCATCGGCTCTCCAATCGCCTGGAGCACCTGCCAGACCAAGAAGAAGCCACCCTGCACGACACCCGTCAGGTAAACGTTTCCGATGCAGGCTGCGAGCACGCAGCTCATCCCAACGAAGCTGACGACACGCGAGTCGACTCGCTCGAAGTTTAGAACGATCGCAATGAGCGGTAGCATGGCAAACTGTGCGACTGCGACCAGAAGCGTGATTGCGTAGGCCTGAATCGGGCGAAATCCCTGCACCTGCTCGAGAAACTCGACCGGGACTGTGGAGGCCGACTGACCAATCAACAAAAAGGTGAACAGTGCAAGAAGGGCATAGGCGATGTTGCGCCGCTTAAGCAGTCTGATGCCGTAGAGCGGGCTCTTCTGACGCAGCTCATTGACGACGAACAACGGCAACACGACGGCAGAGACTAGAGCCAGAACACAGATGATGCGCGAGTTGAACCAGTCGTAGCGGTCACCCTGCTGGAGCATGGTCACAAGCGCGCTGAAGCCGATCGTCGCTAAGAATGCTCCGGGCCAGTCAAAGTCTGGTAGGCGACGAAGCTGCGGCTCATCCTGCTTGACGCCGTACCACACGAGGACGGCTGCGATGGCGCAGAGCGGGAGAGCCTCCAAGAAGGCGAACTGCCAAGTCACCACGTCCATCCAGAGGGCAGCGAGCGTGGTTGAAAAATTCGGTCCAAAGGTGGCGGTCAGCGCATAAAGAGCTAGACCGTAGAGCCGAATGGGCGGTGCCAAGACGCGCAAACCGACGATCAGCAGCAACGGAATAATGAAGCCACCCGAAAGCCCCTGCAGGAACCGTAGCCCGTACAGGATGGTCAAGTTATTCGTAAATGGTGCCGGCACCGTGCTGACGCAGCAGAGCGCAATTGAGAACAGACCCCATCTCCGTACGGTCAAGGTGATCGCCCACCATGGAGAGAGGGTCATTCCGATCACCTGGCCGGTTTCGTAGAGACTGACCAGCCAGGTCCCCTGGTCCTGATCGACGCCAAGAGCGCCGCGTATGTCCGGAAGTGCAAGCCCGATCACGCCGTCATTAAACTCGGCGGTCAGCGCGGCAATCAAGACACCAAGTAGTCCGAGGAGCGGCCTTATCGTCACGCTCTCCTGCCCTTGAGGTGATGTAACCTGAGAAGGTCGGTGCTCGACCTCCCGCAATGTCGCGGATCAGGCGCAAAATGGGAAGGGGCCGACGCCTTGCGTGGCTGTGCTGCCACGGCATAGCTCGATTGGTCGGAACGGTGCGGTCAGAAACGTATGGTGGCAATGCGTTTGTAGCTCTTCCGGACGTTCGGCGACGCGGCCAGGACTACGGCGTGGAGCTCGGACGGTCAGGATTGTCGGCACCGACAGTCCCGCCGGACACCGCGACTGGACGACCTAGCTTGTCAAGCGGCTGAGAGCATGAACAAGCTTGTCAGGCGACCTCGGCCAGCTCCGTATCCGCATCGTTGCGTCCGCTCAGCACGGCGTCCTCATGTCGAATGATCCGGCGTGCAAGCTTAAGACCCACATAGAAACGGTCTGTTGTCGCCGCTTCCAGGGCCCGAGCAAGGATCAGCCGCGCCGCCGCTGATGTCGTGCTCTCGCCAAACATCCGGACGAGTTCGTGCGCCGCCTCGAGAGCCGGTCCCCGTTCCTCGTCATTGCCGACATAAGCCGTCTGAAGTGCAAAGTAGATCCGGCGAGCCGGGCTGGTGGCGTCAGACGGCGCCATCAGTTGCTTGCCGAATAGAAATCTGGCCCGCGACGTCAGCTCAATACGAGTTTTGGTGCGAAATCGTATGGCGGCGCCATTGACCACCATCATCTCGCCCTGTTTGATTTCGAGCACTAGGTTTGACATGCGGCCTCGTCAGACATCACGCCGGTTCTCAATGCGACCAGCTCAAAGAGTGTGACAGCCCGCGTTTAAGCGATCGTGAACGGACTAAATATAAGCCGCGAGGGAGAGTCCCTTTAAGTCGCTGACGATCTCATACGACGCCATCAGTTGATTCTGCGTCGCGGTGAGCTGAGTTGCAATGGTGGGGATGTCGACCGACGTTAGCGACCCAAGTTGGGTCGTCAAGGCGTTCGAGACGGCAGCGTTTGTGTCGCTGGCGGCTGAGACCTGTTGCTGTGCCACTCCAAGGGTCGATGTGATTGTGCTCAAACCGTTTTGGCTGCCGGTCAGCGCCTGTTGAAGGCCGGAAAGAAAGCCGCCGAGCTGAGGATTGCCGGCCTGTCCTGGGTCAAGGCTTGACAGCGCCGACAGAACGGCAATCAGGTCGTTGACACTCGATCCGGTCGATGTTGCGCTTGCGGCGTTCATCCCGGATGTCGATGTAGCCGGCAAACCTACGGTAGCGGTCTCGCCTAAGCCCACATCGATCAAGGACGGTTGCGGGTTGCTTACAAGCCCTGCAGCGAACACGGAGTTGGTCGACATTGCCGAAATGACCGCGGATAAGGTTGCGGACGCACCGTTCGTCGCGAGGCCGCTCACTGAGGCGGCGATACTGGCCGACAGTGGACCGCTCGTGATCGCGCCCGGATTGGTGACCGGCTGCGTCGTCTCATCCGCGCCACCGAAGACATAGATGCCACCAAACGTGGTGTTCAGCGCGCTCGCGAGCGCGCCGAGATCTCCCTTCGCTGTTGTCGCAATTGAGCTGAGGGCGGTCGGAAGTGCTGATCCCTGTTCGGTCGATAATTGGGTGAGGTTTGTCGCCAGCGTGCTGGCAATAGCTGAAATCGATGTCATTGCGGACTGGGCGACCTGCAGACGAGAACTCGCCATCGTCGCATTGGACGTCAACGCGTCAAGCTGTGCGAGCTGAGGCTGCAGGTTGAGGACCTCGCTAGTATTCGCCCCAAGCCCTGTGATACTCGACGATACCAAGCCCGTTGTCACTTCTTCGGTTAGGCTTGTTTCTCGATCACTCAGCGCGTTCGCTCTGATGCCGACCTGGCCGATGAGCCCGTAATTGGCTAGCGATCCGTTTATGACGTTCATGCGCCGCCCACGGCGGTTAGGAGATCGGTAAATAAGGTTTGGACTGCCGCGATGACCTTGGCATTGGCCTCGTAGCTGTTCTGCAAAGACACCATTTTCGACATTTCCGTATCGATCGACACCCCCGAGACTGCGGTGATCTGTTTCGTAAGCGCGGTCTGCACGCCTGTGTCATCGGCAAGATTAGCGGACGCGTTCTGGGCGTCCGCTCCCTGCGAGGAGATCATATTTGTCGCAAAATCAGCCAGCGTGCCAGTCGTGCTGTATGGGAGGGAGGCAGCGGCAATGACGGGCGGCCAGAGCGTTCCTGTCGGGGTGTCAGGCCCAAAGGCGAACTGGACCGCACTCTGGACTGTTGTGGGGCTGGCTCCGGAAAGCAGAGCCGAGGCATTGGCGCTGACCTTTATGTTGCTCGAGAAGCCGGCTGGCGGAGCAGCGATGGAAGAGGGCACCAGACCGCTACCATCGGTGAACATGGGCAGGCCGCTCGAGCTCAGACGCTGCGCGACGGTAGCGGCGAACGAGTCGAGCTGACTAGTGTATCCCGGGATGATCTGGTCGCGCAGGGCAATGTTCGCACCGATCGTCCCCCCGGTGAGAAGGTCAGTCACATCCTGGCAATCCAATGTTATGTTTGAGATAGATGTGCCAGCACCGTCGTAGACGCTGCCCGGCTGAAGGATGTGACTGGTATAGCTGAGCGGTCCCGAAGTCGCATCGGTTGGCAGCATCGTCCCGCTGTTCGTCATGACAAGTACGGCGCCAGTTGGCTGCTCAGAAAATTTGACGCCGACCAGGTTGGAGAGTTGCGTCATCGCGGCGGCGCGCTGGTCTTCCAGACCTGCCGTGCTCTGTCCGGCAGCCCGCGAACTGACGATCTGGCTCGACAAGGACCCGATTGTTGAAAGATTTTGGTTGATAGAGGTAACACTACTCGCGATCGCGTCGTTGGCGGCTTGACGTCGCGTTATGTAGGTCGTGGCGAGACCGTTTATTCCTGAAACGAGTTGCTGTGCGCTCTGCAGCACCGATTGCTGCTGCGCACTGCTTGATTGGTTGCCCTGAAGGACCGTGAGGCTGCTCTGCAGACCGCTCAGCAACGCCGTCATTGAACCTGTCGAGCCAGTCGTGGAGTTGGTGGTTCCTTCAACCGACGTGATCGCGCTCAGAGCAGCATCAAGAACAGTTTGCGACGCGACACTTGCATTCTGTGTATAAAGGCTCGTTTGCAAGACCGGAGATGTGACCCGCGTGGCGTTTCCTAGGACGACCCCGCTCGTTTGGCCTCCATAATCGAGTGCTGACGATGCCGCGACTTCTTCCGTGTAGCCGGAAGAATTTGCATTTGCGACATTCTGAGACACGACGCCGATTTGGCCCTGAATGGCATGTAGCCCGCCGGAAGCGATCGACAGAACACCGTCTAGGCTCACCGAACCCTCCCAACCGGCACAGCCGCACGTTATAGTCGTAAGATGTTAAGGCTTTACTAATTCACTGCTTCATCTGTATCGTCGTTTGAAGCATCTGGTCGCCGGTTGTCACCATCTTGGCATTTGCGCCATAAGCTTCTTGCGCAGCAATCAGCTTTGTAAGCTCGGTCGCGATGTCAACATTCGAGCTTTCAACAGAACCCGTGATGAGTTGACCTGCGCCGTTCTGGTTTGCGTTGTTCAACCTGGCGACGCCAGAACCTGAGCTCGCGGTAAATGCCTGCCCGTTCTGCCTTTGCAAAGCGTCCGGTGCGACAAACGTGGCGAGCGGAATGTGTGCAATCGTCTGAGTCTGACCATTGTCGTAGCTGGCAACGACGTCGCCGCCACCCGTCATAGAGATTCCAGTATAATTCCCAACCTTCTCGCCATTCGCGCTGAGAGTCTGTACGTTGTAGGCGGAATTGCCTGGCGAGTAGGTGATACCGTTTGCTGTGCCGATTACACCAAGATTGAGCGTAATCGCCTGTGGTGAGCCATTGAAATTGGTGTTCATTACTAAGTCGGCGTTGCCGGCGGTTGGATTGCCGACGAGGCCCGTGCCGTCACCCGTCACGCTCGTGATCGCCCCATTCGCTCCAAAGCTGACGTTTGCCGTACCGATTGTTGGTGGCGTGCTATCTTGCGAGCTTGCAGTTAGGGTCCAACTAGCCGGGTTCGCAACTGACTGAGACCAAGCGAGACTGACTTCATGAGTAGCTCCCGATGCGTCAATAATTTGCAGTTGCGACGCCGGTGCAGTGGCGTTTGCCGCTGTTGTGTTTGGAAGCTGAGCCGCGTAGGAGATGGCGCTTGTGGCCGTTGCGGGGAGACTCGCCTTGTTGATCTGGATTGGCTGCAAGCTGCCGGTGCCGATCAGTCCTGTTGCTGGGTCGATATTGTATCCGTCCAGGTATTCGCCTGACCCGTTGACAAGATACCCCGAGTCGTTGAGCGCGAAATCACCCGTCTGTGTGTAATACTGGGTGGTGCTAAAGGCGGTGCTACCAGCTCCTGTCGTCTCGCTGACGTTGAAAAAGCCTTGTCCTTGAATGGCTAGAGCTAGCGGATCACTGCTTTGGGTGACCGTTCCGGCCACGTCGTTCTGATATTGGGGCGTCGTTCCCACAGCACCAGACTGGTTCTGGGCGGCTGTGCTACTTGTAAGATAATCGGTAAAAGACGTGTTTACTCCCTTATAACCAACAGTCTGACTATTTGCGACATTGTCACTGATATTCGTAAAAGCGGCCGATTGTGCGGTCAAGCCACTCACTGCCGTGCTGATGGCGCCAAACAGAGACATCGGGACCTCTCCTTTCGTGGCTAGTGCTTCGGACAGTGTTACGTGAGCATCAATCGTGCCACATACGATAAGGTCATGTTCCCCCTCTTCACGACCGGTCCGGCAACTCGTTGACAGCAGAACCGGCATTTTTTGCCGGCCGCAATGTCGCGAGAGAGAAATCTGTCGGCAGAAACTGCCGATAGGCTAGGTCCAAGGAGCCGGACGCATCGCAGCAAACTTGGTCCGATCCTTGCGAGCATGAGCTCGATCGTTAGGAGATGGTAGTCTGTGTCGACTTGCTCGGGATCTTTAGGCACTCATAGTATGCCGGCTGACCCTAATGTAACGGTGCGTGGCAACCGTCGCAGCAACGACCACGAGTCTACGTCATCCCTGAGGGGGGCGAGAGGTGAAGTCACCGATCAAGCTACTCAGACGTCAGACAAAAGAAGAGTCATCCAAGATGCAATTGACATGCTTGGGAAGGTGGGTAGTGGCTTGTGTTTGAAGAAGGAGACTTTTGCAGATCTTCTTGATCAGAAGGTGTCTGGGCAATCTCGGCCGCTACAGACCGGAGCAAAGCCGTCGGATTCCGCTCGGTCGTGTCATCTCAAGGTTCGGCGAGCGGCCGAAAGCGTTGTGGTAGGCCAGGCCGGAGGAATGGCAGAACCTTTACTCGTCTCATCAGTCAGCTTGGGGGGGGGCGTCGCCCTCAATCTGCAGCAACTCAAAACGTCGATGACAAAGGATTGCTCAAAGGAAAGCGACAACGGCATGCCGCCCATCACCCGAGGCAAGCACTCGCCGGTAAGCGCGTTGTCTTCTCACCCGGTAGGCTCAGACATGATTGAGGAAACCTCTACGACGAGCGTTGCGCAGTCAGTCCATACACCGCCGAGAGCTTCTAGCCCTGCGGAAAGCTCTGGATCGAGCGATCGAAACGATTGCTCGTTACCGCCGCTTGCGGGAGCGTTAGGTCCATCAGCCGGAGAAAAGCGCTCGCCGGAACCAACCGACAAATTGCTATCCACGGCAGATACTACGGCCCATTCGGATGTCACCACTGTTGATCAAGCCGGCCAGATCCGACTGGTGCAATCCGGCGCGGCCATCGATTCAAAAGAGGGTGATCTTGCGATCCGTATGTCGCTTCCAAATCTCGGCTTCGTCGAAGTCCGTGTTGGGAAGAACGACAGCCATCAGGCGACGACTATCTCGGCCGAGCGCGCTGACACGCTGCGTACCCTGATGACAGATGACGCGCAGCTACGAACCATCCTGAATAATAGCGGTGTGGATCATAGTCGACAATCGATACAGTACACACTCATGCCCTCGGCCTCTTCTGCAAATGACGTTCCGCCATCCTTGTCGCCCGACGAAGGATCTCGTCAGCGCGAACCTAAGCACCCTGGCCATGAGGATGCAGACGATGAAGAAGTCTTCTCGTCTACTACTTGCGTCGTGACTGCTGGGTCAAATGTGCACGCCAAGCAGCTGCTTGGCATGATTGATATCACAGCTTGAAACGGTCAAGGAGACACCAGCGATGAGCATAGTTCTGAGCCAAGCGCAGCTCGCGTCCCTTGCGACTGCTGCTCAATCTGCTGCACAGACCGCGTCGACCTCTTCAGGAAGCGGGGCGGCTGCCATGATCGGGGGATCGTCTACAGCGGCGTCGGCCAGTAAGGCCACGAGTGGGGCTGCTCTGGCGTCTTTGTCTTCCGATTACGGTGACTTCCTGACACTCCTCACCGCCCAACTTCAAAACCAAGATCCGAGCAGCCCGATGGACAGCAGTCAATTTACGACCGAACTCGTCCAGTTCACCGGTGTTGAGCAACAGGTCCAAACAAATACCAATCTGACACAATTGCTCCAGCTATCGCAGGATCAGCAGCTCACTCAAAGCTCGGCAATGATCGGCAAGCAAGTCACGCTCTCCGGCAGCACCGTTCCGTTACAGGCAGGCGGGTCAAAGCTTTCGTTCACGACACCCGCCGCAGAGCCAGTCTCAATCTCAATCAGCAACAGTTCCGGACTAGACGTGAGAGACGTCCAGCTGACATCTATCTCCGGTCAGAACAGTTGGACATGGAACGGGACCGACAACGCCGGGAATGCCCTTCCATCGGGTCCTTACAACGTGGCCGTCGTGAGCGCTGACGCCACAGGCACCGCCAGTCCGGTCGCATTCACCTCAACAGGGACGCCCACGAGTGTCCAGAGAACGGCCACCGGCTTAAGCGTCTCCTTTGGAACGTCGACGCTCGACTACGGCAACGTCCAGTCTGTTACTCAGTGAGCGGTCGGCAAAGAATGCCGGGTTGTTAATGAGTCGGTAAGTCTCGCCGCGCAATATCCGCTCCGGCAGAACGCCGGTGCAGGATGGTCGCACGATGACAGCAGCGCTCGACAGCGATATTACCTCAGGCGGTTTAAAGTCGCTGTTTGACGGCTTCAGAGCGCTTGGACCAGCTAAACTCGCAGCGATGGCTCTGGTCAGTGTCGGGATGCTTTGCATGCTGGCTCTGCTGATGCTGCACGGCGGCAGCGACGGCGAAAGCCGGATGGCACTCCTCTACGGTGATCTGGATATTCGCGAAGCGAGCCAGATGGCTGATCTACTCGAGAAGGCGCATATCAAACGAGAGCTAAATGCACAGAATGACCAAATAATGGTGCCAGAGGCCGACGTCGCCTCGGCTCGACTTCTTTTAGCGAAATCAAATCTGCCGTCCGGTGGGACCGTCGGCTATGAGATCTTCGACCGTGGTGACGGACTGACGTCTACACAGTTCCAGCAAGAAATTAATCAAACGCGAGCCCTCGAAGGAGAGCTGGTGCGCAGCATAACCCTTATCGAGGGAGTTCGCGGAGCGCGAGTCCACCTTGTGCTCCCGCATCGCGACCTGTTCGCGCAGGATGCTCAACCTGCTCAGGCCAGCGTTCTTCTTACCATGCGCAACTCAACGCCACTTGATGCGCAGGCAATCCAAGCGATCCTGAACCTCGTTTCTGCTGCTGTACCCGGATTGAAGCCGCAGGCCATCGCGATCATAGACAATCATGGCAACCTTCTTGCGCGAAACGGTAGTGCAATTGGCGGTGTCGATGGAGCGGTGTCGTCCGATGAGCTCCGACAGTCGATCGCACTGAGACTGTCTCGCCAGGTCGAAGACATGCTTGACGCGTCATTGGGACCCAACAGGGTGAGGGCGGAGGCGTCTGTGACCCTCGATGACGCTAAGATCAACGAAACGCGAGAGGATTACAACCCGGACGAGCAGGTCTTGCGGAGCCAGCAGACCAGTTCTGACAAGAGTCGCAACACTCAGGCTCAACAGAATACGAGCGTCGCTAATAATCTGCCAAACGCCGACGCGGGACGAGCGCAGAGCGGCAGCCAGGACGATCGACGCCAGGAAACCAGCAATTACGAGATAGGAAAAACAATAAGGACTACAGCCGAGCTGACGCCGCGGATCCAGCGAATCAGCCTTGCCGTACTGGTCGACGGCGAAACGACGACTGATCGCACCGGAAAGACCAGTTGGGAACCGCGGAGCCGAGAGGAGCTCACCCGAATAGCCGAGCTAGTCAAGAGTGCGGTCGGCTTCGACCAGAAACGCGGTGATGTCGTAACGGTCGATACAATGCGCTTCGACAATACAGACGAAGCCGCAGAGTCTCTGGCGCCTCACACGCCTTTCGGGCTAGGCATCGCGGAGCCAGATCTGTTGCGGCTTGCACAAACCAGCTTTATCGGACTGATCACGCTCATCATCGGATTTTTTGTCTTTAAACCAATCCTGGCGCAGCTGTCACGCGGATCGTCACCGGAAACGCTACGCTTGTCCTCGACGGAAGCAACGAGGGTGGGCGGACCTCAAGCAATCGACGGCAATGGGAGGTTGCTCTTGGCGGGACCTGAGGCCGCAGAAGCCGGATCGACCTCGAAGAGCAAGCCATCTTCCCAGTTGCTGATGCAGCATGAGATCGGTCAAGCACGTAACTCTTCAACGCGTCGCTTGGGAGACCTTGTAGAACAGTTTCCGGAGGAGAGTCTCACGCTCGTTCGAGCTTGGTTATCAGAGGGGGTCAACTGATCATGCCTGCCTTCAACGCTGACGTAACGTTATCAGGTGCTCAGAAGGCCGCCATCCTGATGCTATCCTTGGGCGAGGAACGATGCGCTCGACTATTCGAGCTAATGCATGAGGATGAGATTCGGGAAGTCTCGATGGCGATGACACGCCTCGGAGCGGTCCCGTCTGATGTGGTTGAAAAGCTCGTCGAAGAATTTAGCGAGCACCTTGGCAATCACGGATCAGTCCGCGGCAGCATGGACACCACCGAACGTTTGCTTATGAGCACGCTTCCTAAAGAGCGCGCTCAACAGATTATGGACGAGATTCGTGGTCCCGCGGGACGGACAATGTGGGATAAGCTCGGCAACGTCAATGAAGCCCTGCTCGCAAATTATCTCAAGAATGAGTATCCGCAGACGGTTGCGGTCGTCCTAAGTAAGATTAGACCTGAGCATTCGGCTCGCGTCATGGCCTTGCTTCCCGAGCCGCTCGCGGTCGACGTAATTTTCCGTATGCTTCAGATGGAGAGCGTGCAACGGGAAGTGCTTGATGGGGTAGAAAATACGCTCCGGACAGAATTCATGTCGAATCTGGTACGCAGCACTCATCGCGACTCGCACGAGTTGTTAGCTGAAATCTTTAACAATCTTGAGCGTCAAGTCGAAACCCGGCTTATACTAGCTATCGAGCAGGTCGATACCGATGCGGCGGAGAAGATAAAGTCGCTCATGTTCACCTTCCTCGATCTGTCGCGTCTTGCCGGTCCTGCCATCCAGTCGATCCTACGCGTTGCAGAACGAGACAAACTGCCAATCGCGCTCAAGGGTGCTCCTCCGGCACTTCTCAACACGTTCCTCAATGCAATGTCGGATCGGGCTGCCAAGATGCTGCGCGACGACATAGCCTCCCTCGGTCCTGTCCGACTTCGTGACGTAGATGAAGCTCAGGCCTCGATCGTTGCCGTTGCTAAAGAGCTTGCAGAGACTGGTGAGATTGACATCTCGCCGTCCGCGTCTGAGCAGATGGTGGTTTGATCTATGTTACGACAGCCCAATACGAGATCCGTTCCCGGAGTGTTGTTCATCGAGGACTTCGAAGAAGTCGTCGGACGCCCTCCATGTGTCATCCCAACCGTTCAGCCGAGCGGTGATGAACCACTCGAGCGGCTCACTCCTGCCTTAACGGAGGACGACGTCGAGCGCCGGTGTGCAATCGCGCGAGAGGATGGTTTTGCTGCCGGCTATGCGGTGGCTGAGGAGCAAGCCGCGTCAGAACATTCGTTAGTCTGTGCTAAAATCCGAACTGAGTTGGAACAACTTCGTGCCGACGCTTGCAGTCAGAGATCGAGCGACATCGAAGTCGTTGCAAATGCAGTGTTCTCGGTTCTCGCCGAGTCTCTGCCTACGTTCTGTGGGCGGCTCGGCCATGAAGAGGTCAGAGCCGCATTACGGTCCGTTCTCTCGTCGGTCGTTCATGAGCCGCAGCTGACCATTGCAGTCTCGGCCGAGCTCGAGGCAACAGTCCGTGATGACTTAAAGGTAGCCGGCGGGCCTGCGAACCGGATAGATGTGACGACTTGTCCTGATATGCTTCCAGGCGACCTCCGTGTCACCTGGGATCACGGTTCAGCATCCCGTAACACTCGTGAGATCCGACGACGATTGCTTGACCAACTTGAAGTATTGGGTTTCCTGCCGACTAGAGAAGAGGAGAGGTTATGACATCAGACGTTGAGCTCAGTGAGCTTGCGGGTCCGGCCGTCTCACTCGCCGAGGCTCCCACGTCGCGACCATCGTACAATCTTGATGCCGTTTACGACGTACCAGTTACAGTTAGCGTAGTGCTCGGTAAGGCAACCATGCAAGTGAACCAGCTTCTCAAGCTCGGCCGTGGTGCAGTCGTTGAGCTCGATCGTCGTTTGGGCGAAGCCATCGACATTTACGTGAATAATCGTCTGGTGGCACGTGGTGAGGTCGTGATGATTGATGACAATCGTCTTGGCGTGACGATGACGGAGATCGTCAAGGCCGATCGGATGGGCTGAGATGCGCCTGCTGATCGTAGGATCTCTCTCCGGGGAACTTGGGCGTGCGGCTTCAATTGCCGCAGAGCGGGGCGCTTCTGTCGATCAGGCTGATCATGTCAGGTCGGCTATGGACAAGCTGCGCCGCGAAGGCAATTTCGACCTTGTCTTTTGCGATATTGACATCGACATCGCCGTCCTTGTCAGCGGACTAGTGGCCGAGCGGATTGTGGTCGGGGTCATTGCGTGCGGCTACGATGCAGATCCCGAGACGGCAGCAAATGCTATTCGGCTCGGTGCGCAAGAGTTCCTGCCGCTCCCTCCAGACGGTGACCTGATTGCTGCACTCCTCGCGCAAGCGACAGCACCTGGTGGATCATTGGTTGTGCGCGACCCCGCAATGCTTGCTCTCCTCAAGCGTGCCGAGCAGGTCGCCATCTCAAGTGCTTCTATTCTCATCGCGGGTGAGTCTGGTACCGGCAAAGAGGTTCTTGCCCGTTACATCCATTCTAGGTCGCGTCGTGCCAAGGGACCTTTTGTTGCCATCAACTGCGCCGCAATTCCTGAGAACCTTCTTGAGTCGGAACTGTTTGGTCACGAGAAAGGAGCATTCAGCGGAGCTGTCGCACGAAGGATTGGAAAGTTTGAGGCTGCTTCGGGCGGCACCCTCCTTCTCGACGAAATTACAGAGATGGAGATGCGCCTGCAGGCTAAGCTGCTCCGTGCGCTTCAAGAGCGCGAAATCGACCGTCTCGGAGGCAACGCTCCCGTCAAGGTTGACGTGAGGGTACTTGCGACAAGCAACCGCCGCATGCAGGCCGAAGTCGATGCCGGCCGTTTTCGTGCCGACCTTTTCTTCCGGCTTAACGTGGTCACCCTAGACGTCCCGCCTCTTCGTCGTAGGCGTGGCGATATTGCGGAGCTAGCACGCCATTACGCGGCGCATTACGCGAGGATTAATGGCGTGCAGGAGCGGTCGTTGTCCGCTGCCGCCATCGCGGCGCTCGAAGCGTATCACTGGCCTGGCAATGTCCGTGAACTCGAGAATGCTATGCATCGTGCGGTGTTGCTCTCAACTGGTGCCGAGCTAGATGATGCCTGCCTTGATCACGCAGACGCGCCATTAGACTCACCCACCACGTCGATGTGTTTGGAGACGATGCCTACTCATGACTCGGGCGTGGGCGGTCTGGTAGGTCGTTCCGTCGAAGAAGTTGAACGCGCCCTGATCATTGAGACGCTCGGTCACACGTCTGGGAATCGTACTCATGCCGCAACGATCCTTGGAATTTCAATACGCGCCCTTCGCAATAAGCTGCGCGACTACGCCGATCGAGGGTTCGAGGTGCCGGCACCTCATGCGGGAGTCGCCGCCTGATGCAGGCCTCTGCCGCGGCGGTTGCAACGAGAGAAGGCTTCAGCCCAAAGCTCCTCTTTGGTCGAATCCGGAGCAGAAGTCCCGGTTCGGACGTCATGCTGGCCGCCGGTGTCGTGGCACTTCTCTCCATACTGATCCTGCCGTTGCCGCCACTGGTTCTCGACTTTGGCTTGGCGCTCTCAGTCACGTCGTCTGTTCTCATCTTGATGGTGGCGCTGTTCTTGGAACGGCCGCTTGATTTCACCAGTTTTCCAACCCTCCTGTTGCTGACGACCTTGCTACGCCTGTCACTCGAAGTGGCGACCACCCGACTGATCCTCAGTCACGGGCATGAGGGACCACTTGCCGCGGGTCACGTTGTAGCCGCCTTCGGAGGCTTCCTAATGGGTGGCGATGTTGTGATCGGCGTTATTCTGTTCGCAATTTTGTTGGTCGTAAACTTCATGGTGATTACGAAAGGCTCGGGACGCATCGCCGAGGTTGCGGCACGTTTCAGCCTCGATGCAATGCCGGGCAAGCAGATGGCCATCGACGCAGAACTCTCGTCAGGTGCGATCACTGAGAAGATTGCACGCGTAAGGCGGAGGGAACTCGAAGAGGAGAGCGGCTTCTACGGCGCTATGGATGGTGCGGCGAAATTTGTTCGTGGCGATGCAATTGCGAGCCTAATGATCACCATCATAAACATTCTGGGCGGGCTCGCCGTTGGCCTCATCCGTCACGGTATGGCGGTCAGCGATGCTGCGGCAACATTCAGCACGCTGACAATCGGCGATGGGCTTGTTTCTCAAATCCCTGCACTTCTTGTTTCGACTGCCGCGGGGATCGTGGTCACCAAGGGCGGCGTGGACGGCCGTGCAGACACGGCTCTTGTGCGTCAACTCGGCGGCAACCCAAAGCCGCTTGCTCTTGCATCGGGAGCCGCTTTCCTCATGGCGCTCATGCCCGGTTTGCCTGCGATCCCGTTCATGGGCCTCGGGCTGCTCGCAGGCGGTGCGGCATGGTTACGTCACCAAGCTCCCAAACCAGCGATAGAAGAAGATGCCTCGACCGTAGTTCCGGCAGCGACTGCGCCACCGATCGCGGACGCGCTGCGCATCGACATGATCCGCTTGGAACTTGGTTATGCATTGCTGCCGCTGGCCAGTGGTGAGCAGCCGAGACTTCCGGAACAAATCAAGTCGCTTCGCAGATCGATTGCTGCCGAAATGGGTCTCGTTCTTCCGTCGATCCGGATCCAGGACAATCTGCAGCTTGAGCCGGAGACCTACGTTATTCGGATCAAGGAAATCGAGGCGGCGCGAGGTCAGGTCCGGCCTGATCGTCTGTTGGTCATGGACCCGAACGGAGGTGTTCCAAACCTTCGAGGCGAACGGACGCAAGAGCCCGCATTTGGCTTGCCGGCACTCTGGATCGATCTCTCGTTGCGTGACGAAGCCTTGTTCAAGGGCTGCACGGTCGTGGACGCTTCGAGCGTGTTGACCACACACCTGACTGAGACCGCACGCGAGAGTATGGCCGAACTTCTGACGTATGCGGAGACTCAAAAGCTGCTCGATGAGCTGCCGCGTGACCAGCAGCGGCTGGTTGCCGACGTCATCCCTTCAGTCGCGACCACCGGTGCGGTTCAGCGGATCCTGCAAGGTTTGCTCGCCGAGCGCGTCTCGATCAGAGACCTGCCTACGATCCTGGAAGGTGTTCAGGATGCTGCCGGAAGTGGGCTGAGGGGCATCCCCGCTATCCTGGCGCATGTCCGCACCAAGCTCGCTCGTCAGCTGTGCGAGATGTATACGGGGCCGCGCGGTTATATCCCTCTTGTGACGCTGTCACCCGAGTGGGAGCTGGCGTTCGCGGAAAGCCTGACCGGGCCTCCTGACGACCGTCAGCTGGCAATGGCGCCCTCGCGGCTCAGCGACTTTGTCGACAAGCTCAGGGGTGCGCTCGATCGTGCAATGCGCGGCGGTGAAAGTCCCGTACTATTGGTAAGCCAGCATCTGCGCAGTCATGTCCAGGCAATTGTCAATCGCGTGAGGCCGGCGACACCTGTGCTTGCGCAAACCGAGATTTCAGTTCGTAGCCGGATCAGAACGTTGGAGACAATCTAGACGTGCTCGGCCTGCAGCAATGAAAGTGCGGCGGTTCGATGGGCCCGATCTGGCGTCAGCGGTCGGCGCAGTGCGTCGTTCGCTCGGCGCGGACGCCCTGATCATCGAGACGCGTCATGTTGCGCAGGGCGTCGAGATCCTGGCCGCCATCGAGGCGAACGACAGGGGCGTGCCGCCGCTGGATATTCCAATCATCGCTGACGAGTATCTCGATGAGCGGCGTCGCGCCCTATCGTGGCATGGCGTCAGCGAAGAACTTATGGCCCGGCTCACGGAAAA
>CAXUIA010000001.1:35015-42888 GCA_964250835.1 uncultured Acetobacteraceae bacterium
GGAAAAAGACTTGGCTCAGGCACTTGCGCGTCGAATAGCTTTTGGTGGTCTCGCGCTGTCGCGAAACGAGGCGCCGATCTTCTTCGCCGGCCAGCCGGGCGCTGGCAAAACGTTGTCGTTGGTCAAAGTAGCAACTCGTCTCGTCTTATCAGGCGCCACTCCACTCGTGATCTCGACTGACGGACAGAGGGCGGGGGCGACGGAGCAGCTCGCTGCTATGACGCGGGTGTTAGGCCTGACGTTGGTGGTGGCGGACCAGGAGGCAACCCTTCGGCGAGCGCTCGCCATGCGCACCGACGGCGCCCCGGTGCTCATCGACGGCGCCGGAACCGCTGGTCAGGGGGGGAGTGATGACGAGGCGCGTCGGACGTTAGTCGAAGCGGCCGGAGCAGAACTTGTCCTGGTCGTTCCGGCCGGCCTTGACGCCGCAGAGACAGCCGACGTTGCCGCCTACCATGCTTCACTCGGAGCCAAACGCATGATCGCGACCCGTCTCGACGTGGCGCGCCGCATAGGCGGTATCATCGAAGCAGCTTGGCGTGCGCGCCTGTCATTGTCCGAAGCCGGCATAGGACCGGGCGTCGTCGACGGGCTCGCTCCCCTGACGGCAGCAATGCTGGCGACGCGTCTCGAGGCGACCGGTCGGATTAAACCCGATAGCCGCAGCAACAAGCGTGGAGTCCATCATGGAGCCCTATGACACCCAACGAAAGCAGTCCTTGGGCGCGCAGGCCAGCGAACTGCGACGGCTCGGCACGCGCGCTCATAGTTATGCGGTCGCATCCGGCAAAGGAGGGGTCGGCAAGACGTGGTTTGCGATTTCACTCGCAACCTCGCTGGCCCAAATGGGCCGTCGCACTCTTCTGATCGACGGCGACTTGGGGCTCGCCAACGTTGACGTCCAGCTCGGACTGATGCCGGAGCGTGATCTCGGCTCCTTTCTCGATGACGGACTTGCGCTTGCAGATGTCGTGACGCCGTGCGAGCAGGGTGGTTTCGACGTCTTGGCCGGTCGCGCCGGTTCGGGTGCCTTGTCGTCTTTGCCGTCTACCTCGCTCGAGCGCCTGCTGCTGACGCTTTCAGAAGCTGATTATGACGTCATCCTGTTTGATCTTGGCGCCGGGATCGATCGACACGTCCGGCGGATGGCGTGCTGGGTCAATACGCTGCTCGTGGTAGCAACTGACGAGCCGACATCACTGACGGACGCCTACGTAGTGCTCAAGGTTCATGCGGCTGATAAGCGGCGCCTGGCGCTGGCGGCCGAGGCACCACCGACGGCCGACGCTCGGATCGTGATCAACCAGGCTACAAGCCATCTTAGCGGGCGACAGACTTACGAAACGCTGACACGCGTCTGTCAGAACTACCTCCAGTTCTCACCGGACCTCGCAGGCATCATCAGGCGTGACGATCGAGTTCGCGACGCGATAAGGGGACAGGTGTCTTTCCCGCTGCGCTATCCGGTCTCGCCGGCGGCAGTCGATATCGAGCGTATTGCGTCCGATCTCGGTCGAGCAGCTGTCCGGGTGGGGTAGACCTAGCGGCCGCGGCGTTGTCATGGGACCTTATGGTGCACCGCCAAATGGACCGAAGGAGGTTGTGCCATGCGTATCACTGCGATCCAGATGTCGCCCACCTCTGTCGTCGAAGACAATATCGAACAGACACAAGCGCTGATCGAGCGGGCTTGCGAGGCTGATCGTCCCGACTTCGTCGTGCTACCCGAGATGTGGAGCTGCCTTGGAGGCGATGCCTCGATCAAGCGTTACTCAGCCGAAGCGCTGCCCGGGTTAGGCGGGAACGGATCGACCGGGCCGCTTTACAGCTTCCTCAGCGAGACGGCGCGTCGACATCGCGTGACCCTGCACGGCGGATCAATCGGTGAGCTGGCCGGCGGAGCGCTGTGCAACACAACCTTGGTTTTCAGCCCTGATGGTGGAGAACTCGCGCGCTACCGTAAAATCCATTTATTCGACGTCGTTACGCCGAATGGTGACCGTTACTGTGAGAGCGACACCTATCGTGCAGGCGAGCGCCCCGTCACGTTTCGACTTGGAGACACGATCGTCGGATGTATTATTTGTTACGACCTTCGCTTCGGCTACCTGTTCGATGTGTTGCGCGAAGCAGGTTCTACACTGATCGCTGTCCCGGCCGCCTTTACAATGGAGACCGGCCAAGCTCACTGGAGCGTGTTGTTGCGCGCGCGCGCAATAGAGACGCAAAGCTGGATTGCGGCCGCCGGAACGACGGGAGATTTTCTCGACGCCGATGGCAAGGTTCGGTCCACCTACGGACATTCGATGATCTGTGATCCGTGGGGCCGTGTGGTGGCGGAGGCCGGACGCGAGCCTGGCTGGGTCACAGCAACGATGGATCAAGCGGTTACCGAGCGTGTCCGCAACGCCATGCCGGTCTGGCAGCATCGGCAAACGCTGGCCGGCATGTCGGACGCGCGCACGTGATGACCCGGATCGCGTTCCGAGCGGCCATCGGCGACGTGGCCCAAGCAAGCGCCGCTCGACTGATAGCACGTTATGGCGACGCGCCAATCGTGCAGGCCGACGCAGTGGTCTGTCTGGGCGGCGACGGTTTCATGCTCGAGACTCTTCATTCAGTCATGAACCGGCCGGTGCCTGTTTACGGCATGAATTGTGGCTCGGTTGGCTTCCTGATGAATGCCTTCGTGGAGGATGATCTTCCAAATCGGCTCGCGAACGCTCAGGCTGCAGTTCTGCATCCTTTGCGCATGCACGCGGTCACGCAGTCGGGCGTCGTCGAAGAGGCCTTGGCCTTGAACGACGTCTTCCTGTTCCGGCAGAGCCGGCAGGCGGGCAAGATACGTATCACCGTCGATGGACGGGTTAGGCTCGCTGAACTGGTATGTGACGGGGTGCTTTTAGCGACACCTGCGGGCTCGACGGCCTACAACCTGTCCGCTCACGGCCCGATCGTGCCGCTGTCGGCCAACCTCCTCCCGCTCACACCGATCAGCGCATTCCGGCCTAGACGCTGGCGGGGTGCGTTGCTGCCAAGCAATGTCGACGTGCACTTTGAGGTTCTCGAGCCCGACAAGCGGCCCGTCGCGGCGGTGGCAGATTTCACCGAAGTTCGTGATGTCATCTCGGTCGGCGTGAGCGAGGACAGGAGCGTCGGGATCACGCTCCTGTTTGATCCCGCGCTTAACCTTTCCGAACGCATCATTGTCGAGCAGTTCACTGCTTAAGCGGCGCTCAGCGCAGATTCAAGCGATGCCGAGGGCGCAATGAGGCGACCAAAGACCGCTTCCTGCTGGCCGGCATCCTTAAGCATGTAACCGCGGCCCCAAACAGTACCGATCATGCCGCCAGCCCCTGCGATACCAAGCTTCTTACGGAGCTTGCAGATGAAAACGTCGATGATTTTAGCCTCCGGCTCATCCATTCCGCCATAAAGATGGTTGAGGAACGCATCTTTCGTCAGAACCATACCTTTGCGGAGAACGAGTAGCTCAAGGATCGCATACTCCTTCCCGGTGAGGCGTACTTCGCGGCCGGCGACGGTGACCTCGCGACTATCTTGCTTGAGGACCAGCGTGCCAATGGAAAGACAGGAGCCGCTAAACCCTTTCGCGCGACGAGTGATCGCTTGCATCCGAGCAATGAGCTCAGACTTATCGAATGGCTTTTGGACGACATCGTCAGCACCGGCGCTCAGCGCCTTGACGCGTGCCTCGGGTCGCAAGGTGCTCGAAAGCATAATAACTGGCGTATCAATCCGGGCCACACGGATACGTCGAACAAGTTCAACACCATCCATGTCGGGAAGTGTGGCTTCCACCATGATCAGGTCGTAATCGTAATGACGTGCGAGCTCCAACGCTTCCTCGGCCGACTCTGCAGGGTCGGAAATAATGCCATGAGCTCGAAAGGCTTGAGCAAGGTTCAGGATCGTAGCTTGGTCATGTTCGACGAAGAGGATACGCATGGTGCTTACCTTTTGGTTTGCATACAGAACGTATACAACCAGAGCGCGAGTCTGTCGACAGGAAATTCATCTTTGACGCGCAGTTTCAGCAAACCAGTCCGTCTAGGATGAGTCACATGTCGGAAACCGATTTTCGCACCCGGCTCGCCTTGTTCCAGCAGAACGTTCTCGACACCGAGGTTCTTCAAATCGACGGTCGAGTGGTCGGCGCGTCCGGATTAACGGTCGAAATCGCTGGCATCTCCAGACATGTCGGTCTCGGGGACAGGGTTCATCTGATCGGACGCGACGGTGCTGAAGTGCCTGCCGAGATCGTGGCGTTCAGAGATGGATTGGCCAAAGCCATGCCATTTTTTGAGCTGCACGGAATCGGACCTGGCTGTTGCGCACGCGTCAGACGCGCAGGCACGCATCAGTCCGGTGCCATCCATGTCGAGCAAAGCTGGCTTGGACGGATCGTCGATCCACTCGGCAGGCCGATCGACGGGCGGGGACCGCTCGGCCGCGGTCCAGCGCGTGCGGTCAAGGCATCGCCGCCGGACGCAACCAAACGAGACCGTCTCGGACCACCGTTAGAGCTGGGAGTACGAGCGCTCGACTTATTCGCCACAATGCGTCGAGGACAACGGCTGGGGCTGTTCGCCGGTTCGGGTGTCGGCAAGTCGTCGCTGCTTTCCATGCTCGCCCGTAATGCGGAGTGCGATGTTGCCGTCATCGCACTGGTGGGTGAACGGGGTCGCGAGGTGCGTGAGTTCGTCGAGGACGATCTCGGTCCCGACGGTCTTGCCCGTTCGGTCGTGGTGGTGGCGACGTCGGACATGCAGCCAATCATGCGGCGCCAGGCGGCTTATGCTGCAATGACGATCGCCGAAACCTTTCGCGACGAGGGCAAGTCCGTCCTTTTGATGATGGACAGCGTGACTCGTTTCTGTCTTGCCGCCCGCGAGATCGGGCTGTCGGCCGGAGAGCCGCCGGCCACGCGCGGCTATCCGCCAAGCGTTTTTGCCGAATTACCCAAGCTGCTCGAGCGAGCTGGGCCGGGTTTGGCCGGTGTCGGTCCGACGGGATCGATCACCGCACTGTTCACAGTTCTCGTCGAAGGTGACGATCACAACGAGCCAATCGCGGATGCCGTGCGCGGCATACTTGACGGACACGTCGTTCTGGACCGTGCGATCGGTGAAGCCGGCCGTTATCCGGCCATCGACGTGGTCCGATCGTTGTCGCGCGCGTCGACCGGGTGCTTAACGCCTGTCGATGCCGACCTCGTCAAGCGCGCGCGCGGGCTGCTTTCTCGTTGGCTCGGCGTGGCGGAGTTGGTGAGGTTGGGTGCCTACCGTGCTGGCTCCGATCCCGATACCGATCGTGCGGTCGAGCTTGGCCCACGGATCGAGGCGTGCCTTTGCCAGTCCCGTGACGACCCGAGCACGCTGGCCCACAGTCTTACTTTGCTGCGCAACGCAATGGAGGGTCAGCATGCGCGTTGAGTCGCTTCGTTCGCTGTTGACCGTTCGTCAGGCTGCCACCAGCGGCGCAAAAACGGCGCTAGCCCAAACGATCGCAGTCGAAACGGCAGCCAACGCGGCTGTGGTCGAAGCCGATCGCCGGATCACGGCGGAAGCTGACATCGCGCTTTCGCTCGGCGCCGACGATGGCGCGGTCGAGGCATATGCGCGCTGGCTGCCGCAGGGTCGCCGCAACACACGCGAGGCTCGTGCCGTGCTCGCCCGCGCTTCCCAAGACGTCGCGCTTGCCAGAACGGCGTTGATGATCGCGCGTGCGGCCGAATACGCAGTTGAGGTCGAGGTCGCGCGCGCCGAGGCGGAGATTGCACGTCTCGCGGCAAAGAAGGCGCAGGAGGAACTCGATGAAGTTGGCACGCGGACCGCGACGTTGAAAGAGTTGAAGCTAGGCGGCTCGTGATTGGCGACGGCGTGTCGCTGCCCGCCGAAACGCACCCAACACGCCGCGTCCAGCCAGACGCCCAGCAGGCCCAGAGAGCGTCGCGATGGCAAAACTGTTTCGCAGGTCGCTTACCGCACGATCGCGAACCATCCGTGCTTCTATAGCCCGCGCATCCGGCCCGCCGGACCGGGCCAATACGAGTGCTATGACGCAGACAAAAACGTCAACTCCCGCGACAATCAAGGCTGACCAGAGCGGTGTCACGCCCGCATCTCGCGTCAACACAAGGTAGGCCGCTAAGTGCAAGACAGAGAGCGCGAACAAACCAAAAAGAGCGGCAACGACAAGAAACGCGACCTGGCGCGCTATACGTCGTCCCGTCGATTTGACCAGAACGATCTCCGCGTCGACGGCCGTGCGGGCCAGTTTTGTCAATCTCATGTCTGTCACCTGGCCGGTCGTAGGTTGAAGCTAGCGGGCGATCCGACCGAGCAGGTATCCAACGGCGGCTGACACGCCGATCGCGACAAGAGGCTGGCCGCGGACCTTCTTGGACACGTCGTCCGCTTTCGACTGCGTGTAGTCGCGCGCAGTGTTGACCGCTGTCTCGGCCCGGCCAGCAGCCTCAGAAATCGCCGGCGTCACCCGTTCGCTCAAAAGCTGTTCAACCTGGTCGCGCAAGCTGAGAAGCTGTTCCCGCGTGTCGTCGGTCATCGCTTGGACCTTCTTCGACGCACTCATCACATCTCCTTTTTGGCCGGACAGGCCACGAGAACGTCAGCAACCGCTCTGGGTTCAAAAACGAGATGATTGGCGGGATGATGGTGACGATGTCAGTCTCTGACCTTCCGCTTCCATCCCCGGGAGAGTGTCTGGCCTTGCTGGTGCCCGAACGGGTAGAGCGCGCAGCACTGCTCGGCACGCTATGCAAGGAGCATTCGGCGCTGCTGGTCTCCAGCATGGACGCGCTGTTCTCGCGGTTGGACGTTGCCGGCAATGTGAGCTTCCCGCTGCGCGATCTAGGGTTTGGCCGACGCGAGCGCGAACGGCTTACGGCCGAGTTGCTGGCGATGGCCGGCCTAGACGGCGTGGCACGGGATGGTGTGCATCGTTTGGACGGAGCGATGCGGGCGCGGACCATCCTGACGCGCGCCTATGCGTCTGGCCGCATCCTTGTGCTGAACGACCCGTTCGCTTCGGTCGCCTGGACCGAGCGGCCTGCGCTCCACCATCTTCTTCGCCTGCTGACGCGGCAGCGCCGGGCATCGGTCGTGCTGGCGACGGACGACCCAGCTGAGCTTCTGGCGTGTGGCGACCGCATTTGCGTCGTCGAGAGTGGTCGCGTGTTGCGCGTGGGGGCTGTGTCGGAAATGCTCGTCGATCCCGGCTCTGCCTTCGCCGCCAGGGCGCTGCTACACGCCGTTCTGTTTGCCGGACAGGTCTCTGCCGATGTCGACGACCGGACCGAGGCTGCCATCTCTCTCGCCTGCGGCGCCACGATGCAGGCGCAGCTTTCCGAGGCGGTAGGAGCGGGCAACCTCTGTCTGGTCGCGGTACGACCAGACCGGGTTGCGTTTGCTGCCGTCCGAACCGCCGATCTCGGCGTTGAAGGGGTCGGCGCCACTCTTCTCGACATCGCGCACCACAGCGATCATGTGCGCCTGCGATTGCGGCTGTCGGATGGCAGCCAGCTCGTGATCAGGCGTCCAGCCGCGAGCCTCACGCCTCGCGACATCGCGCGCGCCTCCGAACCGATGGGAGCGTCGCTGTCCTGGCGTCCTTCGGATGCAATGGCGTATCCGCATCCCCAAGCTTGATCGGCGAGACCTATCCAATGCGCGCGCGCCTCCGCAAGGCTCTGATTGCCGCCGCTCTACTGGCCGGGGCCGCCGGATCACCACCCGACCAGCCGCCGGTAAGCGTCGTTGTGCCGGGCGAGGAGCTGACCGAGGCGCTTCGTCAAACGTTGGGGAAACGTTTCGTTCCGACGGCAGCAAAA
>CAXUIA010000001.1:42898-50550 GCA_964250835.1 uncultured Acetobacteraceae bacterium
GCAGGAGCGAGAGGCGTCCGGCCAAAGCGAGCCTGACATTGTGCTGATGGAAAACGCCGCAGCGCTCGCCGCGTGCCGTGAGGGTCTTCTGGTTCCGCTCAACAGGACGGCGGCGGGCTTGCCTGCGCAGTCCAATAACGCCGACAGCGCGGCATGTGGCGTTCCGGCGTTCCAAACCTCGCTCGTGCTCGCGTGGGACAAGATGCGAGACACGTCGCCGCCCGGCTGGCCGGATTTCTGGGATGTCGCGCGCAGCCCCGGCAAGCGCGGACTGCCGCGGCAACCGCGCGGCACGCTCGAGATCGCCCTGATGGCTGACGGTGTAGCGCCCGCCGACGTCTATCGTGTGCTGGCATCAGCGAGTGGCGTCACGCGCGCGTTTCACAAGCTCGACCAGCTTCGACCTTACATCGTGTGGTGGGCGGACGGCGCAGCCGCGCACAAGGCGCTCGCGACTGGCGAGGTCCGGATGACGGCCGCTCCTGCGTCATACTGGCCATCCGGCAGTGCGGCGATCGGCCAGCAATGGGCTGGAGCATTGTTGGACGATCTGAGCTGGGTCGTGCCAAGGGGCGCACCCGATCCTGACGCCGCCTGGCGGTTCATGCGGCAGCAGGCGCAGCCGTCATGGCAAGCGTCGGTGACGGAGCTCATTCCGGTGGTGGGTCTTGCGCCAGGCGTGCAGGATGCGCTGCCGGACGACCTGCTTGCGCGTACCGCGGCGGCGCCGCATCGCGCGGAGCGGATGCTTGCCATCGACGACGTATTCTGGCGCGATCATCCGGAGCTGTCGGGCCGCTTCGAGGCTTGGCTGGTCAGAACGAAGTGACCACTCACGCTCCCATCACCGCTGAGCTTGGGGCGGAGCTCGCCATCGCCATCGCACTGTCCTCTGTGGTGGCGGGAGTTGTGTCGCGTTGGCCTCAACCCGCCTTTCTGGCAGTCGTGGTTGTGGCGGCCGGACTGTTCTTGCCATCGCTCGGTTTTGCGGTGCTCTCGGGACCCATTATGGGAACGGCATCGATTTCGGTCGCCGTGCTGCCGCTGCTCGCCTGGGGCTGGCGACGCATGCCGCGCGGCACCTGGCGGACAGCGCGCGCGCTTGGGGGTTCAGGGCTGACGGTCTTTCGTGTTCTGGTCCTGCCGGCGCTTGCTCCCTTTCTCCTATGTGCTTTGCTGATCGGTGGTTCGCTGATGGCGATGCGTTGGCGATTGGACCGGCCAAGCCATCCGGCGGTCATCTATGTGCCCGATCCGGTTACAGGCACGGGCTGATGCTTTCGCCCGCGTGGTCAAGGCCGTAAACTGTCCGCATGACGATCGCGCCACCATTTTGGCAAACCAAGACGCTCGCGCAGATGAGCCGTGCCGAGTGGGAGCAACTCTGTGATGGCTGCGGTCGGTGCTGCCTGCACAAACTGCGTGACGAGGACGGTGCGATCCATTTCACCAACGTGGCTTGCCGGCTGCTGGACGCCCGAACTTGCGGCTGCCGCCACTACGACGAGCGTGTTCGGTATGTTCCGGACTGCGTCCAACTCACGCCCGACAATCTGACGGCAATCGATTGGCTGCCACCCACGTGCGCTTACCGTTTGCTGTCGGAGGGCAAGGCGTTGCCGGACTGGCACAGGTTGGTGTCAGGTGATCCGGAGCGGGTGCATACGGCGGGTGCGTCCGTCCGTGGGCGAGCCGTCGATGAGCGACGGGCGGGTCCGCTCGAGCATCATGTGGTGGACTGGCCGGGTCAGTCGCCTCGACCGCATGGCGCTCGGCTGCGGCGGCAGCCGTGACGGCGAAAACGCTGCGGACGAACGACCATGAAACGTTCTCGCTCGCGGGACTGGACGTCAGCGTGTGCTGGCGCCGAAACGCACGTGCCCGACGTGTATCCATGCGGGTTGATGCGCGTACGGGCATGGTTGTGGTGACGCTTCCGCTTCGCGCCGGCCGCCGAGCTGGAGTGATGCTGCTCCAACAGCATTCGAATTGGCTGCTTGAGCGTATCGAAGCCTTGCCTTTGGCCATTCGGTTCGCCGCCGGTGCGAGTGTTCCAATCTGTGGCGTGCCGCACCTGGTTCGGCACGCACCGGACGAGCGGGGCGGCGCATGGCTCTCGGACGGAGCGATCACCGTCAGCGGCGATGCAGAGTTCCTTTCCCGACGCGTGGCCGACCTGCTGCGTGCCGAGGCGCGTCGGCGGTTCGGGCGTCTGGCCGTCGAAATCGGGCGAGATGCGCTGGTGGCGCGTCGTATCTGCATCAAGGACACGCGGACGCGCTGGGGAAGCTGCACGTCGACGGGGACGCTGATGTTCAACTGGCGCCTGGTCATGGCGCCAACCAAGGTTCAGCATTATGTGGTGGCGCACGAGCTTGCGCATCTGCGGCATATGAATCACGGCCCAGCGTTCTGGGCGTTGGTAAGGTCGTTGACCGAGCACGAGCCAATCGCGGAGGATTGGCTGCGTCGTCATGGCGCGGGGTTGCTTCGCGTCGGCTAATGCCCGCCTGGCGGAACGGTAGACGCAGCGGACTTAAAATCCGCAGCCGGATGGCGTGGGGGTTCGAATCCCCCGGTGGGCACCAGCGCGGGCAATGATAACATGACTAGAACGGGCACGGCGGCTGGCCTTCAACTTCAGTCCGCCGTTTCGACAAGCGGCACCATCGAGAGAGTAGCCTGAGTGCCATTACGGATGTGATCATCGGCGCTCCGCCGATATAAGGGTGTTGCATCGAGGAGGCAGAGCATGGGCCAGCCGGATCAGGCGCTGATCGCGATCGGGCGTCTGCTCGACAGTGAAATCGACATCGCCGATGCCGCACTTCAGATCGCACGAACCCGCTCGCCCAAGGCCGATTGGCGGCGCTGCGCCTCTCACCTTTCGGAACTTGCGCGTGAGGCCGCGTCGATCGCCGCCGTGCTGAGCAACCGAACGCTCGAGGTGAAGCTCGGCGCATTGACCGCCCTCATCCATGCCCGTCATGGTTATGCCGGCGACCGCGAGACCTACGATGACCTCGCCAATGCCGACCTCATACGTGTCATCGAGCGACGGCGAGGCCTGCCTGTCTCGCTTGGCATTCTCTGGCTTCACTGCATCCGCGCGGCCGGCTGGCACGGTCACGGGATCGATATGCCACGGCATTTCCTCATCCGACTCTGTGCCGCCAATCATCTCGGTGAGGCGGAGGGGCTCTTAATAGATGTCTTCGCCGCCGGCCAGGTGGTGACCGAGGACGCTCTTGCCGCCCTGACGCGACGGCGCGCAGGCGACACCAGGATCGATCCGAGCCTGCTGCGGCCTATGAGCAACCGCGAGGTCCTGCTCCGTCTCGAGCGCAACATCGTGGAGCGGCAGCGTGCTGCGGGCCTGTGGATCGAGGCTTTGACCGTCCTGGAAGGGATGTCTGCCATTGCCCCGGAGGACGTTTCAGTGTGGCAGGACCAAGCCGTGATTAACCAGCATCTGGGTCGGCTGCGGCCGGCTATCGACTGTCTCCAGCGCATCGTTGATCTCATGCCGGACGGCATGCAGGCCGATCGGGCGCGCGCTGGCATCGACGCGTTGCGCCGGCGTCTGGTCTGACCCGCATGCCCCTTCGCGTGGCAGTCCAGATGGACCCGATCGAGCTGATCGACATCGACAAGGACAGCAGCTTCGCGCTCATGCTGGAAGCGCAACGTCGCGGCCATACGCTCTGGCATTACGACGTGCGCACGTTGGCACTCGCCGAAGGCAAGTCCGATCCAAAAGGCAGCCGCGTCGAACGACTTCACGCCAAGGGGAGATCCGTGACCGTCACTCGGACCCGCGGCCGCCATTACGTGTCTGGCGAGGCCACGCGTCTTGATCTTGGACGCGATGTCGACATCATCCTGATGCGCCAGGATCCACCCTTCGACATGGCCTACATCACAGCAACCCATATGCTGGAGCACGTCCACCCGCGAACTCTCGTCGTCAATGACCCGCGCGCGGTCCGGGAGGCGCCCGAAAAGATCCTTGTCACGCACTTTCCGGACTTGATGCCGCCAACCCTTGTGACCTGGGACCTACAGGCGATCCGTGCTTTCCGTGCCGAGCACCGCGACATCATCATCAAACCGCTCTTCGGCAACGGCGGCGCTGGCGTATTTCACATCCGTCAGGATGACGACAATCTCGCAGCGCTGCTCGAACTGCATTTCGCCCGATCGCGCGAGCCGCTGATGATCCAGCGCTACGAGCCCTCCGTACGCCATGGCGACAAGCGGATCATCCTCGTCGAGGGGGAGGCTATCGGCGCGATCAATCGTGTGCCAGCTGAAGGTGAGACCCGCTCCAACATGCATGTCGGCGGCCGCGCAGAACCCGCGTCTCTGACCGCACGCGACCGCGAGATCGTGGCCGCAATCGGCCCACGCCTTCGCGCGGATGGACTGCTGTTCGTTGGGATCGATGTCATCGGTGAGTGGCTGACCGAAATCAACGTCACCAGTCCGACCGGATTACAGGAGATCGACCGCTTCGAGGAGATGAACACGGCGTCACTCATTTGGAACGCGATAGAGGCGCGTCACAACGCCGGTGGAGGCTCGCCCGACGGGTGACGCTTTCGTCCTGTCAGGTAGAAGCTTAACGCTGCTATTGAAGATCCCGATCAGGCGCATCGATGCTGACCCCCGGGGTAGACAGATCGATGCCCCGGCCCGCAGGCGCCTCGGCCATTTCGAGCGTCACCGCGTGGCGATGGCCAACCTCACGTAAGCGGCCGCGATCTGGTCCGGCATCAACGAGAGGCGCATCCGACACAGCCGTCACCACCGTCCCCGTGTCGGGACGCGGATAGATAAACCCGTAGGTCGGATAGATGCTGCCATACGTGCTGCCGTTGCTCAGCGCGACGCGAACTGCGCTCCAGTCATTCTCGGGCGAGACGTCAACGACGCTCACATCCCGCGACACGCCCCGGCTGTTCCAGTGCGACTGATCAATCCGAACCACTCGGCTGTTCAGCACCTCCGAGACCACGGCAACGTGGCCGAGCCGCATGCGAGCGTTCGCGCGGAAGTTCAACACACTGCCGACCTCAGGAGCGTTGCCCCTGGCATAGCGCCCAGCCGCATTGTTCCACCAACTGACCGCGTTGCCCGGTAGCTCGATCCCGGTATCAGCACGCGCGAAGGCGACGCACTGAATGACGTGACCACCGTTGGACGCGTAATGCGGGTGCTCACTGTGCCTATGGTCGTGATGGTGATGATGCGAACGCGCCAGCGCGGCGGGGGTGAGCGGGCCGAACATCACGCAGGATGCCAGAAGCATGAAGCATCGAAACTCGCCACTCAGCATCACAACCACTCATCACCGCCTCGTGATGAAATGTTCTGCAACCTTTCTGTGACCTCGGCAACCTGTGCTGCGGCACATCGACACAGCCCGGCGTCGAATCGCTATCTGGCCCGAGGTGAAAGCGATTTTCTTAGGACAAGGGTCCTTCAAACCCTCACTTCGTGCTCACCAGCATAATTTCGACCAGAAGTTCTGGAGTCGCGAGCTCCGCTTGAACGCATGCTCTGGCCGGCGCCAGCCCATCCGGGAGCCAGGCTGTCCAAAGCTCGTTCATCGCAGCACGATCTCCAATCCGCTTCAGCCAGATCTGCGCCTGCAATAATCGCGTGCGGTCCGTGCCATGCGCTTCCAGCAATAGGTCGGCTTGCTCCAGCACGTCCCGAGTCTGCCCCCTGATGTCCGCCGTGCCGTCGCGCGCGACGATCCCGGACGTAAAGATGAAGCCATGGTACTCGACGACCTTCGAGAAGACCGGCCCTGGTTCGGTCCGAGCGATCCGGCTCATCGACTTCTCCTCCTTCTTAGTGTGCACCCTGCGGACCGAAGCTCGACCCGCCCGGAGCGCTGCTGGTTTTCCGGCTGACGCACTCATCCACCGCTACATCGTGCGCATATTGATCACTGAGCCCATCGCTCGGAAGCGCCACCGCCCCGCTACCGGAAAACGGGGTGGTGGCTTGGCTGTCGCCGCGCGACAACAGGTCACGATGCTGCTCGTCGTAGGCCTGGTTCGCCAGAGCCCGGCACGCGTCTTCCGTGGACAGCTCGGCCTGGTTCACCGGCGCGCGAGCGCATCCGCAAAGCAGTTCGGATGAACCAGCCAACAACAGTCCGGCCGCGTAGATCGCGCGCATCATCGCCTCACATCACGCCGAGGGAGGCGCGCAGTCTGGTTTCGTCGAGCAGCCCGTCGCGCGTCAGTGGCAGGCGTCCCGCCGCCTCCAACAGCGCGGGGTGGAGTTTAGCCCCATCTGCACGGAGCGCACAGAACCCGGCCGCCCACGGGGCACGCGCAATCAGTTCCACCAGCCCCAGCAACCGCAAGCACAACGATAGACCCGATCGGGTCGCCAGGCCATCCCGCTGGTCGAGCGCATCCGCCCAGGCGCAGGCGTCCGGGTCGGCCAGCAGCAAATCCGTCGGCACACCGTCATCGACGCGAAACCGGAATGCCCGCACCACCGCCCAGCGTCGCCAATCGGACCCAGCCTGGATGGACGCCGAACGCGCTGCCTCCCACGCCGCCTGCAGATCGCGTGCTCGCACTGGCGGCAATTCCTCCGGGGGCACCGGCACAAGATAGGTGAGCCGCCCGTCCCGCTCGCCGACCGTGATCCCCGCATCGCTCATGAGGCGATAAGGAGGCGCGCCGCCTCTAACGATTGCGGCGTATCGATGTCGATCAGCACGCCCGGGTCGGTGACATCGACCGGAACCACGTCGGCAGCCAGACGGGCGAGCAGCTGTCGACCGCCCGCATCGCCTCCAAGCGCGTGCAGCGCCGCCAGGTGCGCGCGATGCCAAACAACCGGATTGCCTCGCCGTCCTGCATGGACGGGCGTCACGATCGGCTGCCGGGTGCCAGCCGCCCCGAAGCCCGCGACCAACGCATCGATCGTCCTCGACCTGACCAGCGGCATGTCGCCGAGGCATATCATGACGCCAGCCACGTCACCGCGCACGCCCGACAGCCCTTCGCGCAGCGTCGCCGCCATTCCGTCTGCATATCGCTCCGCTCGAACCAACCTGCAACGTTCGCACGCCGATTGCACCTCTAGGGCCACTCTCTCGGCCTCGTGTCCGACGATGACAACGATGTCGGTGATCGCGCTCGCATCCAGTTGCGCCAGCGTCATGCCGACGACCGTTCGTCCGCCAAAGGGTTGCAGGAGCTTCGTCTCAGGCGCCATCCTCCGCGACAAACCGGCCGCCAACACCAAGGCGCTCACCTCGGTCATGACCGCGACGCCAGCCGTCCCCCGCGACGAACCGCCACGATCTCCGCCAAAATCGACAGCGCGATTTCAGACGTTGTGACCGCGCCGATGGCAAGCCCGACCGGTCCGCGAATACGAGCGAGATGCTCTTCGACGACACCTGCTTGGCGCAGACGGCCGAGCCGCGCAGCATGCGCCCGACCCGACCCGAGTGCACCGATGTAGAACGCCGGAGTGCGCATGGCCGAGACCAGCGCCGGATCATCAATTTTCGGATCGTGGCTCAGCACAACGATCGCCGTCGCCCCGTCCATGGCGTCGACGGAGACCACCTCGTCCGGCCAGGCCACTCGCACCACAATACCGGGGAACCGCTC
>CAXUIA010000002.1:0-9384 GCA_964250835.1 uncultured Acetobacteraceae bacterium
ATCCCGCACCGTGCGTCGGCGAGCATCTCGCTCACCACAGCGGTCAGCCAACGCGGATCGTTGACGAAAACATCGTTGTTGAGGAACATGAAGTGGTCGGCATCGCTGCCGCTGGTCGCCAAGTTATTCAGACGCGCGTAATTAAACGGCTCGCGTATGCGGAGCACGCTCACCCTGTCGATGCCTTCGGCTAAAGCAATGAACGCTTCCGCGTCCGACGTCATTGACCAGTTGTCGACCAGGACGATCTCAAAGTTTTCATACGCTGTTTTCGAAACAAGGCAGTCGAGGCACCGGCGCGTGACTTCGACCTCATCCTTGAACGGGACGATCACGCGCACTTTTGGGGCTTGAGCGAACTGCCAATCCACCTTGTAGAGCGTGATGTCACCCATGCTCGTCACCTCGGCCGGCAGGCCCCGCCGATCGAGATGGCTCGCAACCGCCGTCCGGCCCGCTTCGACCGCGTAGCTTTTGTTCGACACGCTGGCGGCGGTCGAATTCTCCGACATGCGCCAGTGATACAGGATTTCCGGCACATGATGAATCTTCCGCTCGGGAAGGATCTCGGCCAGTCTTAACAGAAGGTCATGGTCCTGTGCGCCGTCGCGCGCCGGGTCGAGCGGACCAACGGCCGCGAGCAACGCGCGTTCCACCATCACGAGGTGGCAGATATAATTGACGCCGAGCAGCAGCCGGTAATTCCAGTCCGTCTTGAAAGACGGTTCCGAAAAGTGGCCCGACACATCGATTTTGTCCTCGTCCGAGTAGACGAGCTTGGCCCCCGTGCGGCGCGCCTCGGCCAGCATGTGCTCGACGGCGACATCGACGAGCAGATCGTCATGGTCGAAGAACATGATCCACTCGCCCCGCGCGACCTCGATCCCGACATTGGTCGCCTGACTGATGCCGCCGTTGCGCTCGCGCTGGATGACCCGAACCCGCCGATCGGACGCCATCGCCGCCATGGACGCGGACAGCGCCTCGTCGCCGCTTGCATCATCGACGAGGATCAGTTCCCAATCGGGGGATGTCTGTCCGGTCACCGAGGCGACGGCCGCTTCAAAGTCGGCGAGCTTCGGCCGAAACACCGGCATGATGATGCTGACCAGCGGCGCACCTCGGACCGCTGTCCGTCCTTCCGCGGGTTTGCGCGCCTGTCCGACACGCGTACGCAGATCGGCCAGATGCTCGACCAGCCACCCGTCATAGTCGGCCAGCGTGAAGCCGGGGTCAGGCAGCAGCCCACGCACCTGACGCCGCAGACGCGTCAGGTCGGCGTGCATGCGATCGATCTGGTCGATGATCTCGAGCGCCGACCCCTCACGCTGATCCGTCACGAAACTCGTCACGTAGGGACTGTTATCGAGCTCGACTCGTTCAGGCAGTAAAAAGAAACGAAACGGCTTCGGATAAGGCGATCGTGCGTGCGCCGGCGGCTTGAACTGAAAGCCGCAATTCGGATCGCACGAGAGCGCCTTGCCGACGTCGCCGCGATAGCGGTTGGCCCTGATCTGGCCCACCACCTCTTCATTGCATGTCACCAGCACGTCGCGCTCGCCGGTCAACCGGCCCTCGCCACGCGCCGAAACCACCCAGCCGCGCAGCACGCCATGCGTCAGCCCGTCAACATAGGAATGCATACGCAACGGGTGTTGGACGTTGAACTCCACGTCTTCGACGAAGCTTCCCTGATACAACACCGTCATCTCGCCCAGCCTGCAGCGGAGCTGCAGCCTGTGCGGCCGCCCGTCGATCACGGCATCGGGAAAGCTGAATTGATAGCCGACGCGCTCGGACTTGAAGCCCGCCGCGGCGACGTCCTCGCGGACCTGGCTGCAGACGATCTCGATCAGCGGCTGATCGTCGACAAAGGCGTGCAGCAGCACCGGGCGATCCGGCCGGCCCTGGTCGATCGCCCACCCCCGAACGCCGTTTTCGGTGAGTTCATCGATCGAGCACATGATCATCGCGCGTCACTCCTCGGTCTTGTCGGTCTAGACGATTTCGGCCGTTATGCAAACGTTACGATGGACAATCGAACAGGACGAGTCCATCCTTCTTCTTCGATGTCGTGTCCCTCGCTGATGAGCGACCATGCCGCCTCGTGTCGCCGCCGTCACCATGGTGTACAACGAACCTGACTTTGTTCCGATCTGGGCTCGTTATTACGCAAACGAAGTTGGCGCCCAGCATTGCTACATCATTGATCACGGCTCGACTGACGGATCTCTCAATGGCTTGGGCGCCATCAACGTCGTTCGGATCCCCCGCTCGCCGCAGGATGACCGTCGGCGTGCACTATTCCTGTCGCAGTTCTGCGCCTCGCTGCTGAGCTGGTACGACGCCGTCCTCTATGGCGATGTCGACGAAATCGTGGTGGCCTGTCCGGATCGGCATCTGAACCTCGCCGCCTACTGCGGCGTCGATCACCGTCCGGTCGTCAATGCAATCGGCCTCGATCTCGTCCATCGTCCCGGCCGCGAGCGGCCGCTCACCCTCGGGATGCCAGTCACTATCCAGCGCAGCTGGCTGCGCTTCTCAAGCGCCATGTGCAAGCCGGTCCTGATCCGTGCGCCCGCCGAATGGGCGCCCGGCTTTCATTCGGTCGCCGCCCCGCCCGCCTTCGGCGAGCTCTATCTGATCCACCTTCGGTATATGGACCTCAACCGCGGCCTGATCCGTCTGAGCAAGACCAGACATCAGCCTTGGGAGCAGCAGGAAGCGGGTGCCCATCAGCGCATGTCCGACGAGGACTGGGGCGGCATGCTGCGCGGCATGGCAGGCCTGCCGACACGGACCGCCGACCTGCGGCCCGACACCGACCCGCTGATGGCCTGGCTCCATTGCGTGCTCTCCAGCACGCGCGGGCGGGAGCACGACGTCTACCGCATCGATCTTCACATTTACGGCGACGAGCTTTGGCGTCTGCCCACACGCTTCGTCGGCCGGTTCTGACCGGAAACCTGGCGTCAGGGGTGGTGTTACACCGCCCGACGTGCAAAGTGCCGCGAAGCAAGGTCAAGGGCCGACATGGACCAGTTCACCGCCCTGGCGCTTCCAGGCGAGACGCTCGCGGCAGCCTACGACGAAGTCCGCGCCCGAACGGACATGCTCAGCGCTCACCTTTCGCCGGAAGATCAGGCAATCCAGTCGATGGAGGACGCCAGCCCCGCCAAGTGGCACCGCGCCCACACGACTTGGTTCTTCGAGCGCTTCATCGTGCGAGAGCGTTGTCCCGAACTGGCGCCCTACGATCCCGACTTCGACTACCTCTTCAACTCCTACTATCAGAGCCTGGGTGAACGTCATCCGCGCGCGAGCCGTGGGCTGGTCACGCGCCCGACCGCGTCGGAGGTGACCGCATACCGTGCGCATGTCGATGCATCCATGCGAGCCCTCCTGCGCGATCCGGAGCCCGAATTGGCCCCGCTCATCGCACTCGGTCTCGCCCATGAGGAGCAGCATCAGGAGCTGCTGCTGACCGATACCATGCATGGTTTCGCTCAGAACCCGCTTGCCTGGGGCCGCCGCGCGATTGCCGTCCTGCCGGGCTGGCGCGAGCCGGTTGAACCGCCGGATCAGGGCGCGATCGAACTCGACGGCGGCATCGCCGAAATCGGCACGCCTGTTGGCCGCTTCGCCTTCGACAACGAGGGTCCGCGCCACCGCGTTCTGCTCGCACCCTGTGCGATTTCGTCGGACCTCGTGCGCAATCGAGACTGGCTCGCCTTCATCGGCGACGGCGGCTATCGCCGTCCGGAGTTCTGGATGGCTGAGGGCTGGGACTGCGCATGCCGCAACGGCTGGTCGGCTCCCCTATACTGGCGCGATGGACTGCAGATGGGTCCGGGAGGCGCCGCGCCGATCGACCCCGACGCGCCTGTCCGGCACGTGAGCTGGTATGAGGCGGACGCTTTCGCCCGTTGGTCCGGCAAGCGCCTCCCCACCGAACAGGAGCTGGAAGCGGCCAGCTCCTTCCTGCCGGGCTTCGAGGGTCATGTCTGGCAATGGACCGCCTCTCCCTACGTCGCCTATCCCGGCTACCGGGCTCCACCGGGCGCGGTCGGTGAATACAACGGCAAGTTCATGGTCAACCAGATGGTTCTTCGCGGCAGTTCGTTCGCCACCTCGCCAGGCCACTCGCGTGCCGGCTACCGCAATTTTTTCCACCCCGACAAGCGGTGGCAGGTCACCGGCCTGCGGCTCGCCCAGGACCGCTAAGACAATGCCCGATGGTGCTCTGCTCGCTTCCCCGGTTCAGGCCGAAATACTTGCCGGCCTCAACGCGTCTCAGAAGACGCTTCCCGCCAAGCTCTTCTATGACGAAGAAGGTTGCCGACTCTTCCACCTGATCACTGATCTCGATGAATATTACCTCACCCGCACAGAACTTCTCCTTCTGGGTTCGAGTGCAGGCGAGATCGCCGCCGCCGCACCTGCCGACACGCTCGTCGAATACGGCGCAAGTGACGAGACGAAGGCTGACTTCCTGCTCGACCAGGGACACTACGAGACCTACGTGCCGATCGACATCGCCGCGTCCGCGCTCGATGCGCTGGCCGCGCGTCTCGCCGCGAGCCGCCCGTCCTTGACGGTTTCACCGCTGGTCGCCGACTTTACCAAGCCGCTTCGCCTGCCCGTCGATGCCGCCACTGGCGCGCTGTGCGGCTTCTTTCCCGGATCGACGATCGGCAATTTCGAACCTGATCTGGTCGTGACGTTTCTCGAAAACGCCGCGCAGACGTTGAGCAGCGGAGACGGTGCAGCACGGCTGGTTGTAGGAACCGACCTCAGAAAGGATCCCGATCGGGTCTTGCCCGCCTACGACGACGATGCCGGTGTGACGGCCGCCTTCAACAAGAATATCCTTGCCCATATCAATCGGATCGCGATGGCCGAGTTCGATCTCGACCAATTTGCACATCGTGCCGTGTGGAACGATGCGCAAAGCCGAATCGAGATGCACCTTGTCAGCAATGGCCGGCAGGCGGTGCGCGTCGCTGGCCATCTGGTGCAGTTTGAGGACGGAGAAACCATCCACACTGAAAGCAGCTACAAGCACACCCGCGCCGGGTTCGATGCGTTTGCTTCGCAAGCCGGGTGGCGCCCAGCCAATTTCTGGACCGATCCGGATGGTCTCTTCGGCATCCACCTGTTGGAGATGGCGGGCTGAGGGCGCGGTGTTACTCCGCGCCCCACGAACAGGGACGTCCGCGCCCATCTAATCTTATCAAGTGCCTTCGATGTTCTTGGCCGCCTTCCGTCGCTTGGGCTTCGGCGTCTCCTGGCGCTCGCCTTGATCGGCGAACCTGTCTGGGAACTCACCGAGATTGTCCTGAATGGCGGGATCCTCTATGACCGTCGGCGCCATCGGATCGGCATTCGGCGCAACCGCCGGGTTTGCGAGTTGCCCCGTCTGGCCAGACAACTCCATGTCGACCAGTTCGCGTGCCCGCTCCCAATACTCCCGGTCGCTTCCGTGCGGCCGTCCGTCCGCCTCCCAAAGATGGTAGGCGCGCTCGCGAACCTTGTCCTGATACTCCGGATCCTGATCGTCCAACGGGTTTAATGCCATGCTCCAAACCTTCCTTTCCCGGTGGTGACCGGCACTTTCGCCAAGCGCCCGCGTCGCCCATCTATGAGCAAGCTATAGGGGAGAGAGAGCCGTGGCGGAACAGGGTGAGGCGAGCGGATCGGCGGAGGCCATCCTAGGTGGTGGCTGCTTCTGGTGCCTGGAAGCGGTCTACGCTGAGCTTGAAGGCGTGACGGCGGTCAAGTCCGGTTATGCCGGGGGAGCGACGCCAAACCCAACCTATGAGCAGGTCTGCACAGGCCGAACCGGCCACGCCGAGGTCGTTCGAGTGACCTTCGACCCAACGCGTCTCTCCTATGACGACCTGCTACGGATATTCTTCGCCATTCATGATCCCACCACCCGTGATCGTCAGGGCAATGACGTGGGCACGCAATACCGCTCCGTCATCTTCACCTCCGATAAGGATCAGCACGCGCGCGCGCTCGCCATTCGCGACGAGGTCGCCGCGCGCAAGATTTGGGACAACCCGATCGTGACCCAGATCGTGCCGGCGGCGACCTTCTATGGAGCCGAGCCCGAGCACGACAACTATTTTGCCCGCAATCCAGGCGCCGGCTACTGCCGTGTCATCGTAGCGCCGAAGGTCGCCAAATTCCGCCGCGAATACGCATCAAGGCTGCGCGCTGCTTGAACCTTTCTGCCTCGCGAGCGCGTCAAGCGTCGCGAGGCACGTGCGCACGATCGGCGCGCAGTAAGCGTCGGGCGAGGCGACGGCATTCTTCTCGCCCGAGTAAAGGACACGCGTGACGGTCCCGTTGTCCAGCCTGACCGTCATGTGACAATTGCCGCCGTTCGAGAAGCTTGGCCCCTGGATCAGCGGCAACTGATAAGTTATCGAGCTGCTCGACGTCGTGTAGTACGTCAGCACGTCGGTGCTGCCAAACGTCGTATGCTGGTCCGGCGCGCCGAGGCAGCTCTCGAGATCTACCTCAGGCATGCGGAGGAAGCGGGTCTGGGCACGCTGGGCTAAGTGAGAGTCTTCGATCGCGCATCCGGTCAGAAGCAACACGAGCGATGCCAAGAACGCGGGTCGTGTCAATTCAATCCTCTTCCTCGATCAGAAACTGGTCGGCTTCGTCGTCGTAGTCGAACAACTCCGCGTAGCGGCCCCAGCCGATGGCGGTCACGAGCGTTTCGCGCGCGTAATCGGGCGACATGTGATCCTCGAGCTCGTCACGAAAGCGCTCGCCCCGAGCACGATGGTTCCAGCGTTCGTCAAGAACCTGCCGGATGGCGCCGATCAGCGGCACATGTTCGCGAAGCGCGGTCCCAAAGATACGCTTGCGCTCCTCGGTCTCCGCCAGCACGAACCGACTACCCTGCTCGGTCAGCCGGACGTCACCCTCTTCCAGTTCCGCAAACCGAAGCATCTGCATCGTTTCACAAAGCGGCAGAAGCTCGTCGAGCTCCAGTTGCAGGCTTTCCGACAGCCGCGGCAGGTCGGCGCGGCCGCGATAGGGTTCGGCCGAAAGCGTCTCCATCAGTCCCGCCATCAGGTTGGCTGGTACCGGATGAAGCGCATTGGCAATCGTCAAGGCCGGTGCCGGCGCGCCAGGAACCGGCACGCTCGTTGCCCGTCGCGTCATCAGCGCATAGATGTCGTCCACGAACTTCCGAAATTGCGCATCGTGACGGTTGCGTGGATGCGTGAACGGGACGGTGAGCTCACTCGCAACCCGGCCGGGATTGGAGGAAAACACCAGGATGCGGTCGCACATCAGCACCGCCTCCTCGATGTTGTGCGTCACCAGCATGATCGAGCGCACCGGCAGCCGGCCCTCGGTCCACAGCTCAATGAGGTCAGTGCGCAGGTTCTCAGCCGTCAGCACGTCGAGCGCGCTGAACGGCTCGTCCATAAGCAGCAGGTCCGGATGAACGACGAGCGCGCGCGCGAGACCCACGCGCTGGCGCATGCCGCCCGACAGCTCCTTGGGATAGGCGTTCTCGTAGCCGCCGAGGCCGATCAGGTCGATCGCCTCTTCGGCCCGCTTATCACGCTCGGCGCGCCTGATGCCCTGCGCCTCCAATCCCAACTCGACGTTTTCCTGCACCGTCAGCCAGGGAAACAGCGCAAAGCTCTGGAACACCATCGCCACGCCATCTGCGGGGCCAGTGACCGGCTTGCCGCGCCACAGGACCTCGCCTCGTGTCGGCTTCAGAAGTCCGGACACGATCCGGAGCAGTGTCGATTTTCCTGAACCCGACCGCCCGAGAAGCCCGACGACCTCGCCCGCCCGCAGGGTAAGATCAACATCATCAAGCACGACCAGATCGGCACTGCTCTCCTTATGGTAGGACTGCCTGCACCCGCGAACCAGGACCAGCGGCGTTTCCGCCTCGAGATGTGCGCTCCGAGCGTCCATGCGAGATCCCTCTCAGGCGAGCGTCAGCCGGCGGCTGGAATAGGCGTAGAGCGGACGCCAGAAGCAGCGATTGAACAGCAGCACGAAGGCGCTCATCACCACTGTTCCAAGCACGACCCTCATTGTCGCGCCGTCGGTGGTGGCCTGCGCGATATAGGCTCCAAGACCCTGAGCATGCAGTGTGGTGGTTCCCCATGTCAGCACCTCGGACAAGATCGAGGCGTTCCACGACCCGCCCGAGGCGGTGATCGCGCCGGTCACGAAATAGGGAAAGATGCCGGGCAGGATAACGCGGCGCCACCAAAGCAGGCTTCCCACGCGGAAATTCGCCGCCGCCTCCAGCAGATCACCCGGGAAAGACGCTGCACCTGCGATCACGTTGAACAGGATGTACCATTGCGTTCCCAGCACCATCAGCGGCGTAAGCCAGATGTTCGGGTTGAGCGAAAAGTGGACGATCCCGATCGCAAAAATCGGGTAGAATAAGTTGGCGGGAAAGGCTGCGAGAAACTGCGCGACCGGCTGCGCCCGTCGTGCCCAGATCGGCCGCAATCCGAGCCAGACGCCGATTGGCACCCAGACCAATGTCGCGAGCAGGATCATGACAAGAACTCGGATCAGCGTGTAACAGCCGAGCAGGATCACGTGCAGAACGTCGCCCACCGAAAAGCTGCGCGCGGCAATCTCGTGAAATCTCCAGAGCGCGTAGGCGGCAATCGCCAGCAGCACCACCACGCCGATCATATCGGCCGCGCGCGACGGCCGCGCGTCCGACATCATCGCGCCGCCGCGTGGTCCGATCCGCAATCCACCCAGCGCGCTGACACGATCGCTGAGAAATTCGCTGCCGCGTCGAAGCAGCGTCGTCTGACGCAACAACGCCAGCATCCAAGGGTCCTCGGCCACCGCGCCCTGCGTCAGCTCGTAACGAAACTTCATCGACCAAGCGACGAGGGGTCGAAACAGCAGCTGGTCGTAGAGCAGAATGACGACGAGCATGGCCACGATCGCCCAGCAGATCGCGCCTACATTCTTGTCGAGCAGCGCGCGCGCGACATACGAACCGACCCCCGGCAAGGTCCAGGTGGTGCTGCCCACGGTCACCGCCTCAGCGGCGACCAGCATGAACCAGCCGCCCGACATCGACATCAGCATGTTCCAGACCAGGCCTGGCATGGCGAACGGCACTTCCAGACGCCAGAACCGCTGCCAGGCCGAAAGCCGGAACCCGTTCGACGCCTCGACAAGTTCCGCCGGCAAGGTCTTGAGCGATTGAAACATGCTGAACGCCATGTTCCAGGCCTGGCTCGTGAAGATGGCGAAGATCACCGCGAGTTCGGCGCCGATCACCTGGCCGGGGAACAGGTTGAGGAAGAAGGTGACGGTGAAGGTGAGGAAGCCGAAGATCGGCAGGGATTGCAG
>CAXUIA010000002.1:9394-13611 GCA_964250835.1 uncultured Acetobacteraceae bacterium
CGTAAAGATGACAAAGATGCAGCAGAGCTCGGCGCCGAACACGCTTCCGGGTGCCAGCGACAAGAAGAAGGTCGTCGTGAACGTCAGGAACGACAGGATCGGAACCGACTGCAGCACATCGAGGATGGGCACGAGCACCATTCCCGCCCGCCTGCTCTTGGCGGCCCACACGGCGTAGGTGAAGGTGAACAGCAGCGAGCAGCCGAGGGCTGCGAACATGCGCAGCGTCGTGCGTAGCGCGTAGCCGGGAAGGTAGGACGGGTCGAGATGGATGGTGGTCGCCGTCACCGTGCTGAGTGGTGCGAACGTGTGACGTGCAGCACTGCCGAACACAAAGGCCGCGGTCGCCATGCAGATGATGACCGCGATGTCGATCAGGTTCGGCAGGCCTGGTCCGCGGCGGACGGAGGCGGCAAGCGGCAGCCGGTCTGGCGGCGCGGACGTGTTGTCGGACATCGTCTCGCCTCCTTGCCGGCCGGTCGCGGCGCGTTTAGCCGATGCTCAGAGCCGAGTCACGCGGCCCCGGTGCTGCCGAACCCGCCGGTTGCGCGCACCGTCTCGTCGAGCGCCTCCACCTCGTGCCAGTCTATGCGCAGGACCGGAGAAAGGACCGCCTGTGCGATCCGCATGCCGCGCTCGATGACGAACGGCGCCTCGCCCGCGTTCATGACGATAACCTGCAGTTCCCCACGATAATCCTCGTCGATCGTGCCTGGGCTGTTAGGCAGGACGATCCCGTGCTTCAGCGCCAAGCCCGACCGCGGCCGGATCTGCAACTCGTAGCCTGCCGGCAGCGCAATCCTCAATCCAGTCGGCACCAGCGCACGCGCGCCAGGCAGCACCGTGATCGGCTCGATGATTGCGGCCAGCAGGTCGCAGCCCGCGGCACCCAGCGTCGCGTAGGCGGGCAAAGCAAGCCCTTCGCCGTGCGGCCCGGCCCGCATCACCGCGACCCTCCGATGCGGCGCGGTCATGCCGTCGACCCGAGCACGTCCGCGATCCTCGCCACCAGACGCGCCGCGATGTCAGCCTTGGGCAGACGCGGCCAGCTTTCCACGCCGGTCTCGGTGATCAGGTGGACCTCGTTGGTCTCGCCTCCCATATTGCCCGTCTCCGGCCGCGCATCGTTGGCAATGATCCAATCGCAGCCCTTGCGCCGCCGCTTCTCGACGGCGTGCGAAACGACATCGTTGGTCTCGGCGGCAAAGCCCACGACCAGGCGGGGCCGTTTCGGCCCTGGTGCCGCGAACAGCTGCAGGATGTCAGGGTTGGCCGCGAGCGCGATCGTGGGCGGCGGCTCACCCGGACGCTTCTTGAGCTTCAGCATCGCACGCTCGGCTACTCGCCAGTCGGCACCGGCTGCGGCAAAGATCGCAACGTCGACTACGCCCGCCCCGCGGCATGCATCAAGCATTTCATCGGCAGTCTCCACCGGGACGACCGTCACCCGGGCGGGTCCTGCAAGCAACACCGGTCCGCTGACGAGCGTGACGTCCGCACCTGCGTGAGCAAGGGCGCCGGCAATCTCATAGCCTTGGCGGCCGCTGCTCCGGTTGGCGATAAACCGGACCGGATCGATCGCCTCGATCGTGGGTCCAGCCGTCACCAGCGCCCGACACCCCGCGAGTGAGCCGCCACCGAGCAGCGACATCACCGCATCCAGAATCGCCGTCGGCTCCGACAGGCGTCCGAAACCCCACTCGTTGCAGGCCATAGCACCCTGCTCGGGTCCAATCACGTGAACGCCGCGCGCGCGCAAGGCCGCCATGTTGGCGACCGTTGCCGCATGCTCCCACATGCGCACATTCATCGCGGGCGCCACCAGCACCGGCTTATCGGTCGCGAGCAGGAGCGTGCTCGCCAGATCGTCCGAAAGTCCTGCCGCCATCTTGGCAATCATGTTGGCGGACGCGGGGGCCACCACCAGCAGGTCCGCCGCGCGCGAGAGCGCGATATGTCCCATCTCGCTTTCTTCTGTGAGCGAAAACAGCGATGTCGACACGCTTTCGCCCGTCAGTGCCTGAAGGCTGAGCGCTGTCACGAACTCGGCTCCGCCCGCCGTCAGCACCGAGCGCACCCGCGCCCCTTCGCCGATCAGCAGACGAACCAGCTCAAGCGATTTGTAGGCGGCGATCCCCCCGGAGACGATCAGCAGGATCGATCGTCCTGCGAGCCTCACAGACGCCATCCCGAATGGATAGCAGCGATGCCGCCCGACAGGTTGCGCACGTCGACGCGCAAGAACCCGGCCTCCTGCATCATCGCCGCCAGCCGTTCCTGGTCTGGAAAGACGCGTATGCTTTCCGCCAGATATCGGTAGCTGTCCGCATCGCCGGCGATCGCGCGGCCCAGTCGCGGCAGCACGCCAAACGACCACGCGTGGTAGACCGGCGCCAGCGCCGCCACCGTCACACGCGAGAACTCGAGGCACAGGAAACGGCCGCCGGGTCTGAGCACGCGGCGTGCCTCCGCCAGCACCCGCTCCTTGTGCGTGCAGTTGCGCAACCCGAAGGCTATTGAAACACGATTGACGCAGCGGTCGGCCAACGGGATCGACTCCGCGTCCGCCATCAGGAGTTGGGCTGCCCGCGACCGCACACGCCTGCGTGCAACCTGCAGCATCGACGCGTTGACATCCGACAGGATGGCGGGCCCGCCGCCCGCGTCCAGCCAGGCCAACCCGATATCTCCGGTGCCGGAGGCAAGATCGAGCAGCGTCCGCCCCGGCGCCGGCTCGAGAGACGCCACGAACTCCCGTTTCCAGAGCCGGTGCACACCAAGCGACATCAGGTCGTTCATCAGATCGTAGCGTGGCGCCACGCTGTCGAAGACGGCGCGCACGCGGGCGCTCTTTGCCGCCTCCGGCACGCGCTCAAAGCCGAAATCCGTCACGTCGCTCGCCAAGGCGCGGTCCCTGTTATCCATCGGGCCAATCCTATACGCTCCACACCGCCCATGCCGGAACTCCCAGAGGTCGAAACCGTGATGCGCGCGCTGCGCGTGCACCTCGAGGGGCGCGTGATCACCGGTTGCGAGATCAGGCGGCCAGACCTCCGCTGGCCGCTTCCAGCCGGTCTCGCAGCAGCTTTGACCGGCAGCCGCGTCTTGGGCTTTGGCCGTCGCGGAAAATATATCCTTATGCGGCTCGAGCACGAACGGAGCCTGCTGATCCATCTCGGGATGTCGGGCCGTCTGAACATCACCCGCACCGTTCCCGATCCACCACCGGCGCATGAGCACGCGGTCCTGACCACCGACGACGGCTGGCGCGTAGCCCTGGTCGATCCGCGCCGGTTTGGCGCGCTTGATCTTATGCCGACGCTGGCCGAGGCAGAGCATCGCCTCTTGGCAAATTTAGGTCCGGAGCCACTGGAGCCTGACTTCAACGCTCGGGTGCTGACGGCCGCCTTTGAGGGCAGGCGCACGCCGCTCAAGACAGCCATGCTCGATCAACGACTGATCGCCGGCCTGGGCAACATCTACGTGTGCGAAGCGCTCTTCCGTGCCCGTCTGTCGCCGCTGCGTTTGGCCGGCACGGTGGCCGGACGTCGCGCAAACCGGCTTGTAGTCGCGATCAAGGCCACCCTGACGGACGCCATCGCCGCGGGCGGTTCAAGCTTGCGAGATTACGTCCAACCAGATGGCGAGCTAGGCTACTTCCAGCACGCTTGGCGTGTTTATGGACGAGAAGGCTTGCCGTGCGCGGATTGCCCCGGAGCTCCGACATGCGAGGGCGTGCGTCGGATCGTCCAGTCCGGCCGCAGCACATTCCTTTGCGCTCTGATCCAGCGCTGACGTTCGCGGCGGCTGCTTGACTTTAGCGGGCCTGATGAGTAGGCACACCACCCCTTCAGACGTCGCACGGGAGATGGCGTTCCGGTCGACAGACGACGGTTTCGGTAGGATTGTATGGCCAACACACCTTCGGCGCGTAAGCGTATTCGGCAGACTGAAAAGCGCACCGCGCGTAACGCGGCCCGTAAGTCACGTATGCGTACGTTCATCAAGAAGGTTGAAACCGCAATCGCCGGCGGCGACAAGAACCAGGCAGTGGCTGCCCTACGTGCGGCTCAGCCTGAGCTTCAGCGAGCGGCAGGAAAAGGCGTCCTTCACGCCAACACTGCATCGCGAAAATTGTCGCGCCTTTCGGCTCGCGTGAAGGCGATTGCATCGCCCTAAAAGGGCGTCGGCTTGTCGAATCGCCCTAAAAGGGCGTC
>CAXUIA010000002.1:13711-21519 GCA_964250835.1 uncultured Acetobacteraceae bacterium
AAAGGGCGTCCGCTTGTCGAATCGCTCTAAAGGGCGTCCGCTTGTCGAATCAACCTAAAAGGGTGTCGGCATATCGGATACGCCGGAAAGGCTGTCTGCTCACTCGACATACCCGAACGAGCTTCGAACGTTCTCCTGGGTGTCTGGATCAGCGAGAGGTTGACGCCGGCGACGAAATAATCTCGGTTTGAGAGCGTCGTTTTCCGGTGTCGTGACATGAGCAAAGCGCAGCGTGCGTCGTGAACTCAGGGTGACGTTCTAGACAGATTCCGATTGCCTCAGCCGGTGCGGTGACCTACTAATTTTGAGGTTGCCGGGCCGGCGACACACAAAATCCCGAGCGCGCAGGCTGAATGTTCAGAACGACTGCTGTCGGTTGTCTGGATGGCTGCGCCCGGTCGAACAGGGAGGCACGGTGGGTAGTATTGGCCACGGCGCTCGGAAAGACGACGTTTCTTCCGCCAGCGCGCCTGCCGTTCTTGACCAAGCGCACGAGGCTTGGGATCGTATTCGGATACGCCTACAAAATGATGTCGGCGATGTCGAATACCGTACGTGGCTACGGCAGGTCACATTAGGCGGGATCGACGGCGACGAAGTCACGCTGTTTCTCCCCACCCGCTTCCTGCGTGACTGGGTTCATGGCCAGTATAGTGACCGTCTGACCACTCTCTGGTGCGCCGAATACCCGCTGATCAAACGTATTGACGTGCGCGTCTCGGTGCCCACGCAACCTGAACCTACATCACCGGAAGCCGTGATCACGCGGACGCCGGCGGCACCTGTTCGGCTGCTGCGGACGGAGGCAGTTGACGCCAAGTCGGATCTAACTCAGCCGTTGGATCCAAGACTAACGTTCGATGCTTTTGTCGTCGGCAAGCCGAACGAATTCGCTCATGCCTGCGCGCGGCGTGTTGCCGAGCATCCATCAAGTCCCGGCTTCAACCCGCTGTTCCTCTACGGCGGTGTCGGCCTCGGCAAGACCCACCTGATGCATGCCATAGGGCTCGATCTATGGCGCTCCGGCCGTACGTCAGTTGCCTACATGTCGGCCGAAAAATTCATGTACCGTTTCATCTCCGCTATCCGCTCACAGTCCACCATGGAGTTCAAGGAGCAGCTCCGCTCGGTCGACATCCTCATGGTCGACGACTTGCAGTTCCTGATCGGAAAAGACAACACGCAGGAGGAGTTCTTCCACACCTTCAACGCGCTCGTGGACGCCGGCAAGCAAATCGTCGTGTCGGCGGACAAATCTCCTTCGGACCTGTCCGGGCTTGAGGACCGTCTGCGCACGAGGCTTGGTTGCGGCATGGTGGCGGACCTGCACGCCACGACGTTCGAGCTCCGCATCTCGATCCTTCAGGCCAAGGCGGATCGGTCCGGCGTGCCGGTGCCTCCACGCGTGCTTGATTTTCTCGCCCACAAAATTACGTCCAACGTGCGGGAGCTCGAAGGTGCGCTGAACCGCCTCATCGCGCACGCCAACCTGTTCGGCCGACCGGTCACGCTGGACGCCACCCAGGAAGTCCTCCATGACATCCTCAAGGCGCACGACCGCCGCATCACGATAGAAGAAATCCAGCGCAAGGTCGCCGAGCACTGGAACATCCGGCTGTCGGACATGTCGTCGGCAAGGCGCGCGCGAGCGGTCGCCCGCCCGCGTCAGGTCGCGATGTATCTGGCCAAACAACTCACCAGTCGCTCGCTGCCCGAGATCGGCCGCAAGTTCGGCAACCGCGACCACACCACCGTTATGCACGCCGTCAGCCGCGTAACCGAGCTGATGGGCCTCGATGCGGCCTTCGCCGAGGACGTCGAGCTGCTTCGGCGCATGCTCGAAAGTTAAAAGCAGGGGCGTCATGTGTCAGCCAGCCTTTGGCGTGACGCCCCTAAATCCCGCTGGGGCGAGCGCCCCGAGACCCGCAACCATTGTTTCCGAGGGGCGTCCTCTGGCGCGGTGCCGGGCAGGGCCCCGCACTGGTCTTCTGCCATAAATCCACATATTCTCCCGGTTCGATTCTGCCGCGCGCAAGGTTGAACAAACATGAAGCTCAAGGCCGACCGCGCCACCCTGCTTCGGGCGCTGGCCCACATCCAGAGTGTCGCCGAGAAGCGCAACACCATCCCAATCCTCGCCAACGTGTTGATCGATGTTAAAGACGGCCGTATGCGTCTGACCGCGACCGATATGGAGATCGCGGTCGAGGAGGAGATTGAAGCCAGCACCGCACGCGACGGGCGAACCACCGCGCCGGCCGCGACGCTCTACGAAATCGTTCGCCGTCTTCCTGAAGGTGCAATCGTCGAGCTCGACCACGCGGGCGGTGATGCATCGCTCGCTCTGCGCGCCGGCCGCTACACGACGAGCCTTAATGTGCTGTCGGTCGAAGACTTTCCCAACATGGCCGCCGGCACCTTGCCGCATCACTTCGTGCTGCCATCGGACGTACTCCGCAACCTGATCGATCGTACCCGCTTCGCCATTTCCACCGAAGAAACGCGCTACTACCTGAATGGGATCTACTTGCACGTGGCGGCCAATAAGCTGCGCGCAGCGGCGACCGACGGCCATCGGCTGGCGCGGGTCGAGACTTCGCTGCCCGATGGCGCGGCGGCAATACCTGGAGTGATCATTCCGCGAAAGACGGTGGCCGAGATACGAAAACTCATTGATGAAGGAACCGTTCCCATCAATATCGGTCTGTCGGAAACACGCATCCGTTTCGAAGTTGGCCCTATCCGTTTGACCAGCAAGCTGATCGATGGAACATTTCCGGAATACGAGCGTGTGATCCCCTACGACAACGAAAAGGTCCTTCACGTCGGCCGAAAGGACTTCGCCGATGCCGTTGCGCGCGTGGCAGCCATCAGCCAGGAGCGATCACGGCCGGTTAAACTGACCCTGTCCGAAAACCTTCTTGTTCTGTCAGCATCAAGTCCCGATCAAGGCAACGCCGTCGAGGAGCTCGACGAGGGTCGCGCGACGTACGACTCCGGCCCGCTGGAAATCGGCTTCCAAGCTCGCTATCTCAATGACATCACCGATCAGATCAAAGAAAAAGTCGAGTTTCGGTTTTCGGACGGAGCCGCTCCAACGGTCGTTCAAGACAGTGCGGACCCGTCCGCGCTTTACGTGCTGATGCCCATGCGGGTCTAGATCGCCGGCCTCTTGTTCAGGCTGCTGCGCATCACCCTGACCGATTTTCGCAACTATGCCCACTTGGTTTGGTCGCCCGCCGAAACGATCAACATCCTGACTGGTCCAAACGGGAGCGGCAAGACCAACATCCTCGAAGCCATCTCGCTTCTCGCACCGGGGCGGGGCCTACGCACCGCACGTCCCGACGCTCTGGCCCGCAACGGCGCCGAGGGATGGGCGGTCGCGTCACGCCTCGCACTCGGAGACAATCTTCACGAGCTCGGAACCGGAACGGTCGGGCAGGCGTCCGATGAAGGTTCACGTCCGAGGATCTTCCGCCTCGATGGCGCGTCTGCCCGCGCTCAGTCCGACATCGCCGCAATCGTCTCCGTCGTCTGGCTGACCCCCCAGATGGAGCGGCTCTTCGGAGAGGCCGCGTCCGGACGACGGCGCTTTCTCGACCGTTTGGTCGCCGGCCTCGATCAGGGTCATGCCCGTGGTCTGGCGGCCCACGAGGCGGCTGTCGCCACGCGCAATCGACTGCTCCTGGAGCGTCGTGAAGAGGCAGCCTGGTTGCGTGCGGCGGAGGACTCGATTGCTCGCCACGCAACAACCGTCACAGCGTCGAGACTGTCGTTCTGCCGACGCTTGAACGCCGCGTCTCTGCACTCCGGTCTGGCCTTCCCCGCGGCGGGGCTCGACCTGCTGTGTCCGATCGCCGAGCGTCTCCTCGTCGAGCCGGCCCGACTGGTCGAGGATTGGGTGCGCGAATGCCTTGCTGCAAGCCGGATCGCCGACGGGCGTGCGGGCACGACGAGCGTCGGCGCGCACCGATGCGATGTCGCGATCTTTGATGCCCAGACCAAGCTTCCTGCCAATCTTGCGAGCACAGGCCAGCAAAAGTCTCTTCTTCTGGGGATCGTTCTCGCTCACGCTGCTTTGATCGAGGTCGACCGCGGCGATCCTCCAATCCTGTTGCTCGATGAGCCACTGGTCCATCTCGATGACGCGCGCCGGGCAGCCCTCTTCGACCATGTCCGGAGTTCCGGATCGCAGGTCATGATGACCGGAACGGACGCCGCGCCATTCATCCCGCTGGCGCCCAACGCCTCACTTTGGCAGGTGGGCGGCGAGACCGTGCGTCCCAACGAGCAGTGGTCGCTCTAGCTGGGCGGAATGCTCCTCAATCCCTATATAAGTTCTTCCCGGACGTTCGGTCCGACCGGCCGCGAGGCCTTCATCAAGGTCGTGGAGCACTCATAATCAATGCCCGAAAACGCCGCCTCCATTCCTGTGCCGATCTCGGAGGAGCCGGGCGGCAGTTATGACGCTGCATCGATCTCAGTCCTGCGCGGCCTGGATGCCGTGCGCAAGCGTCCCGGGATGTATATCGGCGACACCGACGACGGCTCTGGCCTGCACCACATGGCTTTCGAAATCATCGACAATGCCGTCGATGAGGCGCAAGCGGGCTTCGCCTCCTGGTGCGAGCTCGTGCTGAACGGGGACGGATCCGTCACCGTCAGGGACAATGGCCGCGGGATCCCAACCGACATTCATGCCGAGGAGGGAGTGTCGGCCGCCGAAGTCGTGCTCACCCGGCTGCATGCGGGCGGCAAGTTCAACCAGAACTCCTACAAAGTCTCGGGAGGACTGCACGGGGTGGGAGCAGCGGTCGTCAACGCGCTCTCCGAGTGGATGGAGGTGAGGATCTGGCGCGAAGGTCAGGAGCATTTCATTCGTTTCGAGCACGGCGACGCGATCGCACCCCTGGTGACGATCGGTCCAGTCGGATCGCACCGCAACGGCACCGAGGTGACCTTCAAGCCTTCCAGAGGCACATTCACCAAGGTCGACTTTGATCTCGCGATCCTGGAGAGACGGCTCCGTGAACTGGCTTTCCTCAACTCAGGCTTGCGGATCAAGCTTCGCGACGAACGCCATGTCCCGTCGGTCGAACACGATTTCTGCTACGATGGCGGACTGAGCGCGTTCGTCGCCTATCTCGACCGCGGCAAGACGGGCGTGCTCGTCGATCCCATCGACGTGAAGGGAGTTTCGGGCGCGCTGGGGATCAAGGTCGAGTTCGCGCTGACCTGGAATGACACCTATCATGAAACGATGTTGTGCTTCACCAACAACATCCCGCAGCGCGACGGTGGCACCCACCTGGCAGGCTTCCGCCAGGCATTGACCCGCATTGTCGCAAAATACGCGGAGGCGGCAAGCAAGAAGGACAGCCTTGGTCTAACCGGCGAGGACATGCGCGAGGGCTTGACGGCAGTTCTGTCGGTGAAGGTTCCCGATCCTAAGTTCTCGAGCCAGACCAAAGACAAGCTGGTCAGCTCCGAAGTGCAGCCGATCGTGCAAGCTTCGGCCGCAGACGCAATCGGGCACTGGTTCGAGACGCATCCCAAGGAAGCGCGGCTTGTCATCGCCAAAGTGATGGACGCGGCTGCCGCTCGTGAAGCCGCCAAGCGTGCTCGGGAGCTGACACGCCGAAAAGGTGTTCTCGACGTGTCGAGCCTGCCCGGCAAATTGGCTGATTGCCAGGAGCGTGACCCGGAGCGGGCCGAGATATTCATCGTCGAGGGTGACAGCGCAGGCGGCACGGCTAAGCAGGGCCGTGACCGAAAGTTCCAAGCGATCCTGCCGCTCAAAGGCAAGATACTCAATGTCGAGCGTGCTCGTTTCGACCGCATGCTCGGCAGTGCAGAAATCGGAACCTTGATCACGGCGCTCGGAACAGGCATCGGCCGCGGTGAACCTGAACAGGGCGGTTTCGACATCACCAAGCTGCGTTATGCCCGCATCGTTCTCATGACCGACGCCGATGTGGACGGATCGCATATCCGGACGTTGTTGCTGACCTTCTTCTTCCGTCAGATGCCGGAGCTGATCACGGCCGGAAACCTCTACATCGCGCAACCGCCGCTTTATCGAGCCAAGCGTGGCAACGATGTCCGCTACCTCAAGAACGATGCTCAGCTCGAAGCATTCCTTCTCGAGAAGGCGCTCGCCCACGCCAGCCTCACCTTGGCGGACGGTCGCCACCTAGAGGGAGACGAGCTACGAGGCGAAGTCTCTTGGCTTCGCGAAGCAACGTCGGCCCTGCGGCGACTGGGCAGCGCCGCTCCACTTCCTCTGATCGAGCAGGTCGCCATTGCCGGCGCGCTCGATCCTGTCCCGACAAATCCTGCCGAGAGCAACGCAGAAGCGCAACGCCGTCTCAACGCAGTCAGTGCAGCATCGGAGCGGAACTGGACGGTCGTCTCGGATGCTGGTGGTCTGCATGTCGCACGTACCGTGCGCGGTGTCACCGAACGTTACCACCTCGACAGCACCCTGCTTCGTTCGGCTGACGCGCGCTGGCTGACGGAACGAGCGTCCATTCTCGCACGCGATTTCGCCGAGCCAGCACGTCTCCTGGTCGACAATGCGGAAGCGTTCGTCTCAGGTCCCGCGGCCGCTTTTGAGCGTATCCTGCAGCAGGGCCGTAAGGGCCTGTCGATCGCGCGTTTCAAAGGCCTCGGTGAGATGAACGCGGAAGAGCTCTGGAGTACCACGCTCGACCCGGCGACGCGGACACTGCTCCAGGTCAGGGTCGGCGACTCCGAGGACGCTGCCCAAGTCTTCTCAACACTGATGGGCGACGTTGTCGAACCGCGGCGTGACTTCATCGTCGGCAACGCCCTGAAAGTGGCAAACCTCGACGTGTAAGACTGATCCTGCACAATCCTCTTTGACCCACAGGGTAAGACGGAGTTGAGTAGTGCTACCGTCACATCGATGGATTGAACAGGGACCCTGAATGGCTCGTTTAGCCAAACCAACGCTCATCGCGAAGTCAGCCGGCAGTAGTCGTCCGCGTGGCCGCCCGCCTGCTTTGACGACCAGCTCGCGATCGATCTCACCGAAACAACTGCCGCGCGTTAGCGGAGCAAAGCTTCCTGACCGCCAAACGGCTGCGAGGAAGCAAGTGGTGGCCGCGCCACCCCGCACGCCGATGGTGACAAAGGATGAGCTGCGCGCGCAGATCGAAAAGCTTGAGCGCGCGAATTCAGTCCTGCGCAGTAAGAACCGCGAGGCGGTGCGGGTCGCCAAAACCGCGTCTGCCCGCGTCAAGGAACTTGAAGACCTGTTGACCGATCTCGAGCAAGCCAAAGCGACGGAAGCTAAATCGGATGTGAAGCGCATGAAATCGCTGGAACACCCAGGGACGAAGCCGACTAAGCCAAAACGCGGGCGAGGGCTGGTCGCTGCACGTGATCTGAGCAAGGCGGTCCCAGAAGGCCCTGAACAGCCCGGGTCAAACGACCAAGACGCAGAGACGTTGCTCTAGAGCCCGTTGACGACGCGGACTGCGTCCAGGCTAGACCTCCGCGCGCCAACAAGCCAGTTGTTGCGGTCCGATCTCTGCGCTCCCGAGCAGCCAATCGACTTGTCCCAAGTTCGGCACTGTCCAGATCTCGGCGCCGTAGTTGAACGCGAACATCAACGTCCCACGTCGCCGCAGGCGTACGCCCTCCGGCAGATCGAAGACCGGAAGCCCGGCCTCCTTGGCCGCGAAACGCATGATCTCGTTTCTGAGGTCCGCATCCGGCCAGCCGGCGATATAGATGCGGCGCTCATAATGAATAACCGCTGGCAAACCATCGGCAAACTC
>CAXUIA010000002.1:21529-34217 GCA_964250835.1 uncultured Acetobacteraceae bacterium
CTCGGCGAGTGTCTCGCCACCCGTGACGTCGATCCATTCCCGCCATCTCTCAACCGAGCCGCTCATGTGCCCACCCACAGGATAGCGCAGCCCGGGCGGTAATGATCCCACTTGGGTCACCGTGATTGGGAGCAAGGCCCGGAACTCACCGGGTGGAAGATGGGGTGGTATGGAAAGGTCTGGAGTTTTTGATCCCGCACGCGGGCCAATGACGATGATCGCATCGCTCGCACTGATCGCATCTTGCGCGGCGGCGTCGATGATCGGCAAACAGGGGATCAGCACCAGCCGGTAGCCAGCCAAGTCGGAGCCCGGTCGAACGACGTCGACATCGAGGCCGAGCCGGCGCAACGCCTCATACCATCTGAGCATCAACTCAGTGAAGTCGAAGTCTTGGCCCTGCGGCTGGATCCGTGTCACCCAGGAGGCGGTGTAGTCAAAGATCAGTGCGACCTCGGCTTGCGTGGTTGCCGGCAATGCACCGAGTGCGGCAAGTTCCTGCGCGACCGCATGAACCTCGTTGCCTCCGGGCGACCGACGCCGGTCGGGCCGGTGCAAACCCGAGTGCATTTGCTCCTGCGCGAACGGCACCTGTCGCCACCGGAAATAGCTGACCACTTCGGCTCCGTGCGCCAGAGCCTCCCAGGTCCAGAGCCGTACCATTCCGGGCTTGGGAACGGGGTTCCAGGGCGCCCAGTTGACCGGGCCACACTGCTGCTCCATGACCCAGAAGCGGCCGCGGCCAAGGCCCCGGTAGAGATCATGATGAAACGCTGCGATGTCGGGCAATCCGGTCTCCAGATACGGCAGTTTCTCCACTGCGTCCCGAGCGGCCTGCTGCGTGAACCCGAGCGGGTAGGAGTCCCAAGTCGCGAAGTCGAGGGCAGACGCCGACGCCCAATGATCGAAGTCGAACGAGCGTCCCATGTAGTTGTGGGTGACGAAACGGCCGGGTGAGTGAGCGCGCAGGATGTCCGCCTGCATCGCTCCGTAACGCACGACCTGTTCGGAGCTGAAGCGCCAGTAGGCCAGCCGAGCAGCCGGGTTGATCTCAGTGACTGCGCCGGACGGAAGCGATACCGAATTGATGTCGCGCACTTCCATCGACCAGAACACGTTGCCCCACGCAGCGTCGATGACCTCGCCGTCTTGATAATGATCTCGCAGCCAATCGCGAAAGGCGGCGAGGTCCTCGGGACCGTATGACAGCACAGTATCGTGGCAGCCGAACTCATTATCGATTTGCCAGCCGGCGATCGCTTCGTGGGTTCCGTAACGCTCGGCCAACACCGTCGTGATCCGACGGGTCTGCGCCCACCATGTGCGTGAGGAGAAGCTGCTGTGGTGGCGGCTGCCGAAACCTCGCGATCGGCCCTGCTGATCGACGGGCAATATGTCTGGATGATCATCAACAAGCCATTTCGGCGGTGTTGCGGTCGGTGTGCAGAGAACAACACGAAGACCTGCGCCGCCGAGCACAGCAATCGCGCGGTCAAGCCAGCCGAACTCGAATCGATCCGCCTCTGGCTCCAGCCGCGACCACGCGAACTCACCGATGCGAACAAAGGTGATGCCGATGGCGCGCATTGACGCAGCATCCTCGCGCCACACTTCCTCTGGCCATTGTTCCGGGTAATAGCAAACGCCGAGCATAGCTGCGTCTCCTCAGGATGTGACGGTTTCGGTCGATCGTCAGCAGGCCCGCTAGAGACACGATGAGCTGATGGACAACCGGCGTTCGCGCTCTTCTACTTGTTTGTCCGGCCGAGATGGTTTGGATCGACACCACCGCCTTTGGCGCCGTCGCTGGCCACATCACCCTCAATCGTGTTGTCGGCCTCGACCTCCTCAGGGTCCGCGCCAGACATCCCCTTGGAAGCACCAATTCCCGGGTTGCGCTCGAGATCGTCCATCAGCGGAGGAACGTCCGTTCCAAGCTCGTCAGGCTTACTTGGTGAATGGGTCGGGTGCTTGGATGAAGTCATTTGACGTGCTCCTGTCTGCGTATGAGAGGCGGGTGACCGGTGACAGCGTCTACGTCGGCAATCTGTTCCGTCGTGCTGCGCAGGCGTCATGATCGGAGCAGGAGATGAGCAGCTCACCAATAAGAGACCTGACACTGTTCCTTCTAAGGAAGTCAGACCTTTTCCATCCGACCGGATCTTCGTGATCAACAGTTGGACACGAAAGAACGCCCGAGCAGATCAACGATTACGTCGCCAGATCTCTTCCTGCAGCACCAGCGCGAAGCACACCCAAAGCGCAAGCGGAACCGAGGCTAGACTGGCCCGGCGATCCACGGGCGAGGACGCTGCGACCGTGCCGATGGCGGTTGCCACCATGCCTGCCGTCAACCCGGTCGCTTCGCCCAGCTTCTTCCGGCCGAACAGCACCCAGGAGAAGCCGCCGATGCCAAGCAGGTTGAGGCTCCAGACGCTGAGCGCGACCGCTCGAGCTCGAGTTGCCGGTGCGCAGAGGAGCCGGTAACCCGCGTATCCGACGAGAGCATCGAGCCCGGTCCAAACGATGCCGAAAACAGGCCCGGGTGGCGTCATGGACGGCTTGCGGAGAGATGCATACCACGCTGTCGTGCGCGGGTGGTCAGGTGTCGGGCTGTTGAAGCGTCCGACAAGCTGGGCTGCGATCACACCGGTGCCGGCGACAACGGCGGCCAAGATTGGACGCATCAGCAAACCTCGTGGTCCTGTACGGCATCCAACACCAGGTTGGGGGAAGCCGTTCCTCTCCCCGTTGCTGACGAGCCTGCGCACTGCCAATGCTCCAAAAGACCGGATCGGAAAACACAGCGTCGATGAGCCGAGCCAACCGAGCCAGTGCACTGCACCTGCTGTCACCTCTCATCCTGCACTACCGCTGGCAAGCGGCCGGGGCGGTGGCGTCGCTGCTGTTGGCTGCCGGCCTGACGCTCGCGCTTGGCCAAGGATTGCGCCACCTGATCGACGGCGGCTTTGCCGGCGGCAGCGTCGCCCGGCTGAACCAGACGGCGCTCGCGATGGCCGGCGTGATCGCGCTGCTGGCGCTGGCCACCGCGAGCCGGTTCGCTCTCGTCACCTGGCTCGGCGAACGCATCGGCGCCGACCTCAGGCGCGCCGTGTTCGACCAGGTGCTGTCCCTCTCACCAGCCTGGTTCGAGACCGCGCGCGTCGGCGACGTGCTGTCGCGACTGCAGGCCGACACTGCCGTGTTGCAGGCGCTGGCGGGGTCTGCGCTGTCGCAGTGGCTGCGGTCGGCGCTGCTGCTGCTGGGCGGCTTCGCGATGCTGGTTGCGACCTCGCCGCTGCTGTCAGGTTTGATATCGGTGGTCATCCCGTTGGTCGTAGTGCCGTTGGTCATGTTCTCACGTCGCGAGCGACGCTTGTCTCGCGTGGCTCAGGAGCGCGTCGCCGATCTCGGCGCACTTGCGGAGGAAACGCTGGGCGGGCTGCGTACGGTACAGGCGTTCAACCAGGAGCCGTTCGCCCGCACCCGCTTCGCCGCCGCCACCGAGCGCTCTGTCGCGGCGGCGCGCGCCCCCATTGCTTCCCGCGCCTTCGTGATCCTGGTCGTGATCCTGCTCGGCTTCGGTGCCATCACCGTCGCTCTCTGGGTCGGCGGCCTCGAAGTCCTGCAGGGCCGCCTGAGCGGCGGCGCGCTGTCAGCCTTCGTCTTCTATGCCGTGATCGTCGCGACGTCAGGCGCCGGGCTGAGCGAGCTGTGGGGAGAACTGCAACGCGGGGCCGGCGCCGCCGACCGGATCGCCGAGATCCTGTCCGAGCGGCCGACGATTGCCGCACCATCTCGCCCGCGCGCGCTGCCGCTCCCCGCCGCCGGCCGGGTCGTGTTCGATAACGTCGTCTTCCACTACCCAGCCCGTCTGGACCGCGCGTCGCTGCAGTGCTTTGATCTCGAGATTGAACCGGGTGAGACGGTGGCGATCGTCGGACCGTCCGGCGCAGGCAAGACGACCGTGTTTCAGCTGCTGCTCCGCTTCTATGACCCGCAGACGGGCTCGGTCCGTCTGGACGGGGTCGACCTGCGCGACGCCGACCCTGCGGACGTCCGGGCGCGGCTCGGCCTGGTGTCGCAGGACCCGGTGGTGTTCGGCGCCGACGCCTGGACCAACATCCGTTTCGGCCGCCCGAACGCCAGCGACGACGAGGTGCGCGCCGCGGCCCGCGCTGCACACTGTGACTTCATTGAGGCTCTGCCGCAGGGCTGGGCCACGTTCCTGGGCGAGAAGGGAGTACGGCTTTCGGGTGGTCAGCGTCAGCGCCTGGCGATCGCGCGCGCCATCCTGCGTGACCCCTCGGTGCTGCTGCTCGATGAGGCCACGTCCGCGCTCGACGCGGAAAGCGAACGCGTAGTGCAGACGGCGCTTGCCGCCCTGTCGCAAGACCGGACAACGCTGGTGATCGCGCATCGCCTGGCAACCGTTCGACGCGCAGACCGGATCTTGGTCGTGGACGACGGCAGGATTGTCGCCTCCGGCAACCATGATGCGCTGGTGCGCAACGGCGGATTGTATGCCCGGCTGGCGGCTCTGCAGTTCACGGCGGCCGCTTAACGCGCCGAGCCCTCCACCAAGCGCCAGTGTCTGAGCGGCCGTCCCTACACCGCCACCCTCAAGCGGCAACGCTATCGGCCGCGCCGCAAACGGCACACACTCCGCGGCCTAAACGGCGTAAACAGGGATCTGAGCTAAATGGACGTCGAAGTCGATCGGGCTCTTCTGACAACAGGCGAGGCTCGCGACCAGGCGTTCTTCGGCCACCCGCGCGGCCTTGCCGTACTTGCCTTCACCGAGGGCTGGATTGACTTCTCGCTGTACGGCATGCAGTCGCTGCTCGTGCTCTATATGACCGGCGCGCTGCTGCGGCCCGATCACGTTGGGCACGTGATCGGTTTCGACGTTCTGCTCAGGACACTCCGGCCAATCTACGGAACGCTGCATGGTGAGCCGCTCGCCTCGGCGGTCATGGGTGTGTTCGTAGCCCTGATCTGGGCAACGCCGCTCCTGGGCGGAGTGTTGGCCGACCACGTTCTCGGGCGGACGCGGACAATTGTGCTCGGTTGTCTGCTGATGACGGCCGGGCACTTCCTAATGGCCTTCGATGCCACGTTCCTGCTGGCACTGCTTTGCCTTGTGCTCGGGATTGGACTGGGCGCCTGCACGCGCGCGCAGGTCGGCGCCCTCTACGCTCCCTCGGACGCAAGGCGGGCCGACGCGTTCCAGATCTACCAGCTTGCGGTCAGCCTGGCGGTGATCATCTCGCCGCTGATCTGTGGCACGTTGGGTCAGAACTACCATTGGCATTGGGGGTTTGCCGCCGCCGGCGTCGGCATGCTGATCGGGCTGGTGGTGTACCTCGCCGGCCGCGGCGTCCTGCCACCCGAGCCGCCGCTCCGACCGGCGCGGGGCAGTGTCTCCGACCGCACGCGGAAAGCAGGCGATACACAGGCGGTCGTGCTGCTGATGGTTCTCCTGCCGATCATCGCACTCGTGATGATCGGCAACACGCAGATATTCAATGCCTACCTGATCTGGAGCCAGGAGAACTATCGGCTTGCCTTCTTTGGCCAAACCATGCCGGTCAGCTGGCTTCTGTCGCTAGACGCCGCAACCGGCGTGCCCACCACATTGCTGGCGCTGTTCTTCTGGCGGTGGTGGGAGCGGCGCCACAACGCGACGAGCGAACTCCAGAAAATGGTCGTTGGCGCCGGGATCATGGCGATGGCGCCGCTCTGTCTGGCCTTTGCCGCATGGACCGATGCGGGACGGCACCAGATCGGGCTGCAGTGGGGGATAGCGTTTCACGTGATCAACTCAATCGGTTTCGCGAGCATGTATCCAATCGGAATGGCGCTCTACTCCCGGTTGGCGCCGCGCGCTTTCGGCGCCACGCTTGTCAACAGCTATGCATTGAGCCTTTTTCTTTCCAATCTGTTGGCGGGCTGGCTGGGCGGGCTGCTGGTCAAGCTGCCAGGAGCCACGTTCTGGCTGCTGCATGCAGGCCTCGTCGCTGTCGGCGCCACGCTGCTGCTCGTAACGTCACTTCTGTCCCGGCGGACCGCAGCGTTGCCGCTTCAGGTCCGCTCAGGGCTTGGACGCCCCTGCTCTTCCTCACAGCACTAGCCTGTCAACGGCCCACCGCGCTCGCGCACCATCTCGCGCAAGCGTGTGAAGACGGCGGGCGAGGCACGAAGTCCGTCATGTTCGTACTCGTTCGTGACCCAGGCCTGGACGTTGCCGATCCGGCCGGCCGTATCAAGCGACAGCTCGGCATCGACGTAGAGATCATCGAAGTAAACGGCAGCCGCAACCGGCACCTCATTTGCGGCGAGCCTCGCCGTATCAACCAGCGGTGCATAACGCGGATATCGCGCGAGCGCCTCGGCCGCAGCCTCAAACGGGCGGAGTGAGCGCATCTCACGAAACATCCAGGAGTAAATCATCTCACCCGGAAATACGATCGGCCGCCGCTCGGTCCCGAAGTCTGGATGTTCGGCAAGGACCCGCTCAGCGGCCCAGTTCGTTGCCCCTTCTCCCTCCCCGTAGATGCATTCCTGAAGCAGCGCATACAGCGGGTTGTCGTCGTAAGAGGTCAGCGACTGCACCTTCGCAAGAAACGCATCGGACAGCTGCGTCTCGGTGGCGTCCGCGAACGCCTCATCGAACAGCCAGTGAACGTTCTCGAAACCAGGAGACATCCCGAAGTCGATCCCGACGATCTGCAGCCGCTTGACCGTTAACCGGTCGCCGTCCGGAAGCCGAACGTCGTTCTGTTCAAGAATGTCCGCAACGCGGCCGATCCTTGCCCGGTCATCGGGGAACCGCTCGTAAAAACGCCGAGTTTTAGCGTGGGCCCGAGGAAAGGTGCGCCGATAGACCTCCTCCGCCTTGGCGCTCAGGCCCGGCAGCCCGCCTGTGATGTAGCACGCCGATAAACCCTCGGGCGCGGAGGACAGGTAGGTCGTGGTAATGAAGCCGCCGTAGCTTTGACCAAGCGTTTCCCAAGGCGTCCCTCCGAAAACGGTCTTACGAATATGCTCCGCATCCTGGACGATACTGTCGGCACGATACAGGCACAGCGTCTCGGCGAGCTTCTCCGGCGCTGCGAACTGGTCGATCCGACTTGCCTCTATTCGCGTCGAGCGACCGGTTCCGCGCTGATCGAGCAGGATCACGCGATAAGTTTTCAAAGCCTCTTTAAGCCATGCCGGACCGTTGCTGGGGCGCGGCGACTTCCCTCCGGGCCCGCCTTGCAGAAACAAAAGCCTTGGCAGTGTCTCGGTGTCGCGCATTGGATCGACCACCTCACGCGCAAAGACCTCGATCGTCCTGCCGTCATCCGCTTCGGTCCAGTCGAGCGGGACGCGAAGGAGATGATCACGGACCTTCATGCCCGGTATGATGTATTGTGAAACGATCACCGGTTGATGACCTGCCCTGAACTGACACACGGATCGCCCTGCAGCACGCCGCAGGCAACGACCCTTTTCAACGATCAGGAGCTCCGCCCCTGAACCCCGCCAAGGGGGCGAGCCCTCCGATGTCTAGCTGCCCCGGATGGAGGCCGTCGCGTAATCCTTCTCACGCTCCAGTTCCAGCACCATGAGCGATCGGGCCGTGAGTGAATGTTCCGCAGCAAACTCAAAGCGTGAGGGCTTGTCCTCCGGCGTGTCGGTGTCAATGACGCAGTTCCAACCCACGCCGCCCGCAGTCTGCGGCATCGTGAAGACAACCTCCTCATGATGTGCGTTGACCAGGATCAAAATCGTTGCGTCCTCGCCACGTCGCCTGATCCCTGTCTCCGGGGCCCGGCCGTCGAGCAGGATTCCAAGTGAGCGGGCGTTTCCATCCGCCCAGTTTGCCTCGCTCATCTCCTCGCCACTCGGCACGAGCCAGGTCACGTCCTTGATATCAAGCTCTTCGTTGTACTGCGCCGTCAGCCAGCGCGAGCGATGCAGCACACGCGCACGCGACCGCAACGCCGTCAGCGTCCTGACGAACTCAATCAGCGAATGGCCTTTCTCGCCGAGCTCCCAGTCGAACCAGGAGATTTCATTGTCCTGACAGTAGGCGTTGTTGTTGCCGCCCTGGGTGCGACCGAATTCGTCACCAGCAAGCAGCATCGGCGTCCCACGCGACAGCAGCAGCGTTGCCAGCATGTTTCGCATCTGACGCATCCGAAGCGTAATGATCTCCGGCTCGTCGGTTGGACCTTCCACACCGCAATTCCAGGAATGATTGCTGTCGGAACCGTCCCGATTGTCTTCGCCGTTCGCCTCGTTATGCTTGTCGTTGTAAGTAACGACGTCGTTGAGCGTGAAGCCATCGTGCGCGGTCAGGAAGTTCACGCTCGACCAAGCTGGCCGCCCGCGATGATTGAAGAAGTCTGCGGATCCCGTCAGCCGCATCGCGAAGTCGGCAAGCTTACCCTCATCACCCTTCCAGAACGCACGCATCGTGTCACGATAGCGGTCGTTCCACTCGGCCCAGCCGGGCGGAAAGCCACCCACCTGGTAACCACCTGGACCGCAATCCCACGGCTCGGCGATCATCTTGACGCCGCTCAGCACGGGGTCTTGCCCGACTGCACGCAAGAACCCGCTCTGCTGGTCGAAGCCGTGCGGCTCGCGCGCCAGAATCGTTCCAAGATCGAACCGGAAACCGTCCACATGCATCTCGGTCGCCCAATAGCGCAGGCTGTCGGTGACCATCTGTATGACCCGCGGATGGCTCAAATTGACGGTGTTTCCGGTGCCCGTGTCATTGATGTAGTAGCGCGGCTGATCAGGCAGCAGACGATAGTAGCTCGCATTGTCGATCCCCTTGAACGACAATGTGGGTCCGAGCTCGTTTCCCTCCGCCGTATGGTTGTAGACCACGTCAAGGATCACCTCGAGATCCGCCTCGTGCAGCCGCGCCACCATCTCCTTGAACTCGCTGAACGCAAAGTCTGGAACGCTTGCATACCGGCGTACGGGCGAGAAGAACTGCAGCGTCGAGTATCCCCAGTAGTTCTTCAGCCCCTTGTCCACCAGGTAGCTGTCATCGACGAACATGTGGACCGGAAGCAGTTCGACCGCCGTGACGCCAAGCCGTTTGATGTGACGCAACACCTCCGGATGGGCGAGACCCCGGTACGTGCCGCGCAGCTCCTCGGGCACCAGGGGATGGCGCATCGTCTGACCGCGAACATGAGTTTCGTAGATCACCGTGTTTTCCCACGGCGTATGCGGCCGGCGATCGTCGCCCCACGTGAAGGCTGGATCGACCACGCGGCATTTCGGCATCAGGTGCGCACTGTCGCGCTCGTCGTAGCTGAGATCGGCGTCGGCATGCCCGAGCGTGTAGCCAAACAGCTCCGGGCCCCAGTCAAGCTGTCCCACGACGGCCTTCGCGTATGGATCCAGCACCAGCTTGTTCGGATTAAACCGGTGTCCCGCGTCCGGTTCGTAGGGACCGTGCACGCGAAAAGCGTAAACCGTTCCAGGCCGCGCGTCAGGCAGAAACCCGTGCCAGACTTCGTTGGTATATTCCGGCAAAGGAACGCGCGCCAACTCCTTCTCACCTTTGTCATCAAAGAGGCATAGCTCGACCTTGGTCGCGTTGGCCGAGAAAAGGGAGAAATTCACTCCGAGCCCTGTCCACGTGGCGCCTCGCGGATGCGGACGCCCCTCGCTGATCCGAATACTCGAACGACTGTCGGTCATGATTGCTCCTCGGCGCCGTGCGCGCCGCGGTGCTTTAGCGGCTGTTGGCCGTTCCGGTTCCGAGCGGTGGGACCGTCAATCGTATCGAAACCGGGCAGTGGTCGGAGAGCCGATCCTTTTGGGAGAGCTCAGCACCGCGATACGTCATCACGCGCAGGCTACCGGGCTGTATCCAGCTCGCCGCAGCACCGCCGGCAAGAATCTGATCGATGAAATCCTCGCCCTCCCAGCATGGACTCGACAGGCCAGAGGTGGCGCTGACGAGTGGTGCCGCCGCGTCGAGGGAGGTCAGCACACGGGCGTCCGCCGCCAGGCGGCGGTTAAGATCGCCCAGCACCAGGAACGGCGTTCCTTCTCTCCGACGCGCGGCAACCCAGTCGACCAACACTGAAATCTGGCGGGTCAGATCCCGGCAGGCAGGTTTGCCCTCGCCGTCCTCGCGCGCGCTCCAGCAACCGCTCTTCAGATGCACCGCCAGCACGCGCAACGGCGCCCCATCGATGCTAAGCGTCGCATCCAGCCCGCTCCGCAGCCGATGTGCGGCCCGCGGCTCGACATCGAGCGCCGCGACGTCCGGGTGGCGCACGACCGCGATGTCTTGCCGGACCACGAGCCCCACGCGCTGCACAACGCCGTCCCCCGTCATCAGGATCTGATAGCGGTCAGCAGGGAACAGCAGCGAGGCGGGCGCGGGACCGTCCACTTCTTCGATCGCCACCACATCGGCATCCAGCCTGCTGGCATAGCCCGCGAGCAAGGTGAAATCTGCTGGATCACGCGTACGCACGTCGTTCGGCAGCGATGGGTCGCCGGTGTGCCGAAGCGTCAACCAGTCGAGGTTCCACGTCGCCACCTTGATCACTCGGGCGGATGCCGGTACCGCAGCGCACGCGAGCAGGACTACCGCAACAATCATCTTCACGTCGCGAGACCTACCCGCCGGCGCGCTTCCTCCAACGTGATTGTGGTCCGGCTCGCCTCGTCAAGCACCGCAATCTCACCGGTCTCGATGTCGTACACCCAGCCGTGCACGTAGAGGTTGCCCGCCGCCATGCGCGCCGCGACCGCGGGGTGGGTTCGCAGATGAGCCAGCTGCAGCAGCACGTTCTGTTCGATTAGCGTCCGCATGGGATCATGTGCAGATCCCATGGCGGCAAGCGTGCGCGCGACCGTGCGAGCCGCCGCGGCGTTCTGCAGCCACGACCGCACGGTCGGCATTTCGTCGAGCCTGCTCGCTTCCGGATCGTCGAGCGCCTTCATCGCGCCACAGTCGCTGTGCCCGCACACGACGATGTCCGTCACGCCGAGCGCCGAGACAGCGTACTCTACGACAGCCGAGACGCCGCCCAGCATCTCACCGTAACTTGGGACGATGTTGCCGATGTTGCGCAGCACAAACAGCTCGCCCGGCTGCGCCTGGGTGATCAGGTCGGGCGAGACTCGGCTATCGGCGCAGGCAATGAAGAGCGTATGCGGAGATTGTCCGCGCGCAAGTTCGGCAAAAAGCGAGCGATTCTCTGGAAATACCTCCTTGCGAAACAGCTGTGCCCCTTCCAGAAGGCGGTCAAAGGCCGAATGTCGGTGCTCATCGTGCGTCGTCATCCAATATCCACACCCTTCAAAGCGGGCGAGCCTAACGACTTTCGGCCCGCGGACGAACCGACAATGAGCACGCCGCCCACCGACTTCCTTTTCGCCGCCGAGACTGATTGCGCCGCCGAACCGATCGAGCGGCCGGGCGCGATCCAGCCGCACGGCATGCTGCTGGTGCTCGAGGACGGCGCCGTCGTGGCGCGAAGCCTGAACACCCCCGGACGGACGCTTGACACGATCTTCAACGCCGAGAGCATTCAGCGGCTCTTCGTCAAGCCACCCGCGATCCTGTCGGGCCTCGAAACTGTCGACGGCCGCATGGTGACCGGTCTTCTGCAGGCCCATCCCAGAGGATCATTGCTGGAGCTTGAGCCGGCAACGCCAGAGGGCGAGCCGCTCGACGGGCTAGACGACGCGATGGCCGCCCTTCAGACCGCTTCCAACGTGGCCCAAGCCTGCGAAGCCGCCGTGTGCGCCATCGCCGCCATGACCGGTTTTGATCGGGTCATGACGTATCGTTTTCTGCCCGACTGGAGCGGCGAAGTGGTCGCCGAGCGGCTTTGTCGTGAGGCCAATCAGAGCTTTAGCGGACTTCGATTTCCCGCCTCCGACATCCCACCCCAAGCGCGCGCGCTGTATGCCAGTGCACGCGTGCGCGCGATCCCCGACCGCTGTGCGGTGCCCGTCCCGATCGAAGGCCCTGACCCGTTTCTCGATCTCAGCGGATCGATGCTGCGCGCCGTTTCACCGCTTCATCTCCAGTATCTCGCGAATATGGGCGTTCAAGCCTCGATGTCGGTCGCCATCCTGTCGAGCAACACGCTTTGGGGGCTGATCGCCTGCCATCACGAGACCGGTCCGCACCATGTCGGCCACCGAACGCGGCGGGCTGCAGAGACGATCGCCCGCGCGCTCGCCTGGCGTGTCGCCGAAATTGAAGCGGCGGAGATCGCCGAGGGTCGAGCCCGTCTCGGCGACTTGCGCGAAGATCTCATCACCACGCTGGCCGACCCATCCGTCCCGCTTGAACAGGCGTTGGCAGCCATCGAAAGCAAGCTTCTGGGGGTCGCTCGCGCCGATGGCTTCACATTGTGCGGTTCGGGTGCATCACTTTTGCTCGGCGCAGGACTGCACCGCGAACCGGATGTGCTCGCTTCCGCGCTGGACGCGCAAGCGCCAGTCGGACGTCTGATCACCGACAGGCTCGCCGAAACTCTGCCGAACGCGGCCCATGCGCTCGGAGAGGGTGGTCTGCTCGCCTTCCGGCTTGCCGACGGATCGCCCGGCACCTGGGCCGCCTGGCATCGCGGCGCCATGGCCCAGTCCGTCGAATGGGCCGGTAATCCCGATAAACATCTCGAGCTCACGACCGACGGAT
>CAXUIA010000002.1:34227-36993 GCA_964250835.1 uncultured Acetobacteraceae bacterium
CCGCCATTCCTTCGCCGTCTGGCGCGAGGAGTTGGGCGGCCGGTCAGCACCTTTCTCGGCTGCCGATATAGCCGCCGCCGAGACGCTTGCCGACACGCTCACCCGCGTCTTGCTCCGACGTGCGGACGCGCTCGCCCGGATAAACCGTGACCTCAAGCAACGCAACGACGAGATCCGCTTCTTTGCCGACGCGGCCGTGCACGATCTGCGCGAGCCGCTATGGCAGATCCAAGTCTTTTCCGGCCTGCTGCGGCAGGACGTCGGCGCGTTGGGCACCGATGCTCCGGCAGCCGCCGAACTCTCCTCGATGGCGGAGATCGTCGAGAGCTCGGCCGCGCGTATGCGGCGGATGATCGACGATCTGTCGCAATTTGCGTCCGTCGGCCGCAGGCCCGCCCAGCTCGTCCCGGAGTCTCTCGCGACGCTCGCCGCCGAAGCCGCGACCGACCTTGCGGAGCAGCTGCGGGCCTGCGGCGGTTCGCTCGACATCAACATCGACCCGTCGACTGAAGGTTCCTTATCGCTCCACTGCGACGGCGGCCAGATCCGTCGCCTGCTGCAGAACCTGATCTCAAACGCGATCAAATACCGCGATCCGTCCCGCACCCTGCATATCCGGCTCTCGGCGGAGCGCGCCGGACCAGACACGATCCGTATGGTCGTGGCCGACAACGGCCTCGGCTTTGCTGGCGAGGATCGCGAACGGATCTTTGAGCCCTTTCAACGGCTCCAGCCCGCTGTTGAACGAGAAGGCATGGGCCTAGGGCTCGCCATCTGCCGCCGGATCGTGGAAGCTCATTTCGGAACAATTGGAGCCGACGCCACGCCGGGCGTGGGCGCCCATTTCACAGTCGTGCTGCCGACCGAAGGACCTCCCGCGTGACCGATGTCCATGAGGCGCGACCGCGACGCATCCTCGTCGCCGAAGACAACGAGGCGCATCGCCTCGTTCTCCGGCGTGTCATGATGGACGCTCGTCCGGACCGGCCGTTTGAACTCACGTTTGTGGGCACCGGGCGGGAGCTGATCGAGCGGCTGCGAGTCGAGCCCGCCGGCATGACGAGCATGCCGGACGTGGTCCTGCTCGATTTGCATATGCCCGGACTTTCCGGACTGGACACTTTACGTGCCCTGCGTGCCGACGAGCGGCTGCGTGCCATTCCGGTTGTGATCCTCTCGTCATCGGATCAAGCCCGCCACATTGATGAGGCATACCTCAGCGGCGCCAACGCCTATCTGGTCAAGCTCGGCGATCGCGCCGAACTGACCGCCCAAATGCGACGCTTCGCCGACTTCTGGCTCGACACGGCTGTTCTGCCGGGAACACCGCGCCATTGAGCGCGACTTCGCCGACGGCCGGGCCAATACGGCTGCTGATCGTCGATGACACGGCCGACGTGCACCAAACCCTGATCGCGATGCTGGCCATCCGGCCCGGCGGCCGCGGCGCTTCGCGACGCTACGTCGTCGACCTCGTGCAGACCCTCGAGCAGGGCCTCGCTGCACTGCGCGCCTCCGCGCACGACTGCTACCTCGTCGACCATCGCGTGGCCTTGGCCAGTGGGGTCCAGATGATCCGGCAGGCGCGCGCCGAAGGCATCACCGCGCCAATCATCATGCTCACCGGCACCGGTCTGGTCGAGAACGAGGCCGCTGAAGCCGGAGCCAATGACTTCCTGATTAAGGGCAGCTTCGACACGCCCGCGCTCGAGCGTTCCATCCGATACGCGATCGGCAACGCCGACGCGCTCGGACGGCTCGCCATGCTCAATGCCTCGCTCGAAGCTCAGGTGGCGCAACGCACGCGCGAGTACGTCCAGACCAACGCCCAACTGCTTGAGCAGATCGAAGCGCGCGAGCGTGCCGAAGCCGCACTCCTGCGCACAACCACGCTCGAAGCCCTCGGTCGCATGACCGGCCTCGTCGCGCACGATTTCAATAACATTCTGACGGCACTCTTCGGCAGCCTCGAACAGTTGGAGCATCGACTCGGCTCCGATGCGGACGCACGCCTGCTGCGTCCGCTCGCGACCGCGCGCGAGGCCGCCCGACGCGGTGAGCGCATGATGGAGGGGCTGCTCGCCTTTGCCCGCCGGCAACCACTCGCGCCTCAGCGCCTGGACGCCAACTTGGTCATCGGCGATGCCGATGAAATGCTGCGCACGGCAGCAGGTAACGCTACGATCGCCATACGTCTGACGCCGGGGCTCACACCCTTACTGGCCGACCGGGACCAGCTCGAACGCGCGTTGGTCAACCTAGTGACAAATGCGCGCGATGCCGTCGAGGATCGAAACGACGCGCGTATCGAAATTCAAACCGCCTGCACCGCGGAAGACATCCTGATCAGCGTCTCCGACAACGGGCCCGGGATGCCACCGCACGTCATCGCACGCGCCTTCGAGCCACTTTTCTCCACCAAGCCCGACGGTCGCGGCACTGGACTCGGGCTAGCGCAGGTCTATGGCTTCGCACAGGCGACCGGCGGTGCGGCCGAGATTGACAACCGGCCGGGGAGGGGCGTCACCGTAACGTTGCGGCTGCCGGCCCTCAAGGCAAACCAGGGCCCTGCCCTGGATCCGCCCGGGCCTTAGCCCCAGGCCCCGTGAGGTCTGGCGCGCACCGTCCTCCAGCAATGAATGGCCGCGGAACCTACAGCGCGGCCAAAAGCGACCGCACGGCTGCAAATGCTGGTTCGATCCCGCTCACGTCCGGCCCACCCGCCTGCGCCACTTCGCGCCGTCCCCCCCCGCCTTTGCCCCCGCC
>CAXUIA010000003.1:0-11790 GCA_964250835.1 uncultured Acetobacteraceae bacterium
GATCCATTCTGGACCAAAGAGGGCGATCTGGAGGTCGTCACCCTCGCAAAACCCGTCGAAGCGCCGTTCGATCAGATCGCAGAGCCGGAAGACGTCGGCGATGCCGGAATATCGGAACAATCCCATCCGCTCGGTGCCGATTGCACGTTGCATCAGGCCGAATTCGCAATTGTCCCCGATGCTCTCGAACTCCATGACGAGCTTGCGGTCAGCCTCGGTAAAGCCTGTCACAGCGGTCAGGTCTTGAGCCACGCCCAGATCGATATTGAGGGTGCCGTTGTCCATCTCGGCGCGCAGAATGGCCGGAGCGTCATAGACATCGGCGCTCGGCACCTTAACCGCGGTATAAAAACGGCAATGACGGGCGGCCTCGCCAAAGTTGGCGCCGTGATGCTGCCAAACGCCCTCGCTGGGATTGCGAAGATGCTCAACGGGAACTTCGGTGCGTTCGGGATCGGAGAACACGATCGTCATCGACCTGAGCGGAGCGTGAGAAAGAAACCAACCCTCAAGCCTGATCTCGTCTCCAAAAACGCCGTGGCCTTCCCGGGTGATACGAAAGGATTCGAGGTTGCAGAGTACGTGCGTGAACGACAAGGCTATCCTCCTGCTCAAGGTCCGGGTCGCTCAAGCGCCCGCCGAAGCGCGTCATTGACGAGCGCCGGATTTCCGCGGCCAGCCATCGCCTTCATGATCTGGCCCACAAAGAAGCCAAACAGCTTGTCTTTGCCGCTTCGGTATTCAGCGAGCTTGTCGGCATTGGCGGCAAGGACCGTTTGCACCGCCTCGTCGATCGCGCCAGCATCGGTAACCTGACGCAAACCGCGTCGCTCAACGATGGCGGCCGCGTCGTCGCCGGTTTCGACCATCAACTCGAACACGTCCTTGGCGATCTTGCCGTTGATGGTTCCGTTTGACATCAGATCCAGAAGGCCGCCGAGAGAACGCGCCGAAACCGGGCTCTCGGTGATCGCGAGGCCGGCCTTGTTGAGCACCGCGAACAGATCGCCGATCACCCAGTTGGCGGCAAGCTTCGGGTCGCGGCGCTCCGCCACCTCCTCGTAGTAGACGGCGACGGGCTGGTCGGCCACGAGAACGGCAGCGTCGTAGAGCGTCAGACCATAATCACCGACGAAGCGCGCACGCTTGGCATCGGGAAGTTCCGGAAGGCCCGCGCGAAGCTCCTCGATCCATGCCTCGTCGAGCACGAGCGGGAGCAGATCAGGATCGGGAAAATAGCGGTAATCGTGCGCGTCCTCCTTTGAACGCAGCGATCGTGTTTCACCGCGTGCAGGATCGAACAGCCGGGTCTCCTGATCGACTGCGCTTCCCTGTTCCCAGACCCCGACCTGACGCTTGGCTTCCACCTCGATTGCCTGCTGAACGAAGCGGACGGAGTTGACGTTCTTGATCTCGCAGCGCGTGCGAAACGGCTCGCCGTGCCGTCGGACGGAAACGTTGACGTCACAGCGAAGCGAGCCCTCGTCCATGTTGCCATCGCACGTGCCGAGATAGCGCAAGATGGTGCGCAGCTTGCGCACGTAGGCACCAGCTTCTTCCGGCGAGCGCAGGTCGGGCTCGCTGACGATCTCCATCAACGCCACACCGGAACGGTTGAGATCAATATAAGACCGATCAGGATCCTGATCGTGCAGCGACTTGCCGGCGTCCTGTTCAAGATGGAGGCGGGTGATGCCGATGTCGCGCGTGCTGCCGTCGGAGAGTTCGATTTCAATCCGCCCGGCGCCCACGATCGGATGTTCGAACTGACTGATCTGATAACCCGATGGGAGGTCGGCGTAGAAATAGTTCTTCCGGTCGAAGCGGCTGACGACGTTGACGTGCGCGTTCAAACCAAGCCCGGTCCGGACGGCTTGTGCCACGCACTCGCGGTTGACGACGGGAAGCATGCCGGGAAAAGCCGCATCGACGAAGCGGACCTGCGTGTTGGGCGCCGCACCGTAGGCGGTCGCGGCCCCCGAAAACAGCTTGGCGCGGCTCACGACCTGAGCATGGACCTCAAGGCCCACGACGATTTCCCACGAGCCGGTCTCGCCCTCGACGGTATAGCTCACGCGTGGGTCGCCGGAAGGTGGTTGAATCCCGCTGCGTCTTCGAGCGCTTGGCCCACGGCGATGATCGTCTCCTCGTCAAATGGACGGCCGATGACGTGCAAACCCAGCGGAAGCCCCTGCGCATCAAGGCCGGCGGGCACGGAGAGCGCTGGCACGCCGGCCATGCTGGCGGGAACCGTGAAGATGTCATTGAGATACATGGTGATCGGATCATCGTTTCGGTCGCCCTGTGCAAAGGCGGCCGTGGGCGTCGTGGGCGTCAGAAGCGCATCCACTTTACCGAATGCTTCATTGAAGTCGCGCAGGATCAGCGCTCTCACTTTCTGCGCCTTTAAGTAGTAGGCATCGTAGTAACCCGACGACAGAACATAGGTGCCGATCAGGATGCGCCGCTTGACCTCCGCGCCGAACCCGGCATCGCGAGTGTTTTCGTAAAGCTCACCCAGGTCCTGTCCGGCCGCACGCAGACCGAACCGCACGCCGTCATACCGGGCAAGGTTCGACGAACATTCGGCCGGAGCCACGATGTAGTAGGTCGCCAGCCCATACTTTGTATGCGGCAGCGACACGTCGACGATCTCGGCACCCGCGTCGCGCAGCCAAACCGCTCCCTGCTCCCACAGACGCACAATGGCGTCAGGGGTGCCGTCAATCCGTTTTTCGCGCGGGACCCCTATCCGAAGCCCGCGAACGCCGCGCGGGCTGGCGCCGGCGAAGTCGGGCACCGGCCGGTCCGCGCTCGTGCTGTCTTGAGGATCAAAGCCGGCCATCGAGGTGAGCAGGATCGCGCAATCTTCGACAGTGCGGGCGATTGTACCCGCCTGGTCGAGCGACGAAGAGAAAGCGACGATCCCAAAGCGGGAGCAGCGCCCGTAGGTAGGCTTGATCCCCGCTATGCCGCAGAACGATGCAGGCTGTCGGATTGAGCCTCCCGTAGCGGTCGCAGTGGCGCCGAGCGCCAACCGGGCCGCAACCGCGGCCGCCGAACCCCCCGATGACCCGCCAGGGACGAGTGCCACGCCTCCCGGGCCAGGGCCATGATTGTCGCCGCGACGACGCCATGGGTTTGCGACCGGGCCGAAAGCCGAGGTCATGTTCGACGAGCCCATGGCGAACTCGTCGAGGTTGGTTTTGCCCAAAAAAACAGCGCCGTCGTCGAGAAGCTGGCGGGTGACGGTGCTCTCATAGGGCGGAACAAAGTGGCCCAGCATCCTGCTCGCGGCCGTGGTCCGCACACCCTTGGTGCAAAACAGATCCTTGATCGCCAGGGGGAGCCCGGTGAGCGCCCTGCCCTCTCCGCGCCCAAGTGCCGCGTCGGCTGCGTCAGCCTGAGCGAGCGCGCGCTCGGGGGTAAGCGTGATAAAGCAGTTCAGTCCCGCATCAAGAGCGTCAATCGCGTCGAGATGCGCTTGCGTGAGTTCGCGTGCACTCAGCTCGCCGCGTCGCAAGGCCTCACGTGCACCGGCGAGGGTGTAGCCGGTCGGGTTCATTCGACCACCTTGGGAACGGTGAAGTAGCCGTGCGCCGCCTCGGGCGCGTTGGCGAGGACATTCTCACGCCGGTCTCCGTCGGTGACCACGTCATCGCGCAGCCGAAGCTGCGACGCGACCGGGCCGGTCAGGGGCTCGACGCCCTCGACATCGACCTCATCGAGCTGCTCGACCCAGGCAAGAATGGCGCCGAGCTCGTCACCCAACTGCTCCAGGCCTCCCTCGTCGACCCTGATCCGGGCAAGCTTGGCAATACGTCCGGTGGTCGCGGCATCGAGCGACATGAGATCCTTGATCTTGCTTGAGAGGAGCATCTGGCCGGTGCGCACGTGCTGTGACCATAAAGATCGCTATGGCACTCATCAACCTGACCGAACTCACCGCGGGTCTGACCCGCAACCAGCGGCTGCTCGGCATCGACCCTGGCCGTAAGCGAATTGGCCTGGCGCTGTCGGATGTCAGGTTGGTCCTAGCTTCTCCTTACGGAACCCTGCCGCGTCGCAAGCTGACGGATCTCACCGTGTCGATCGGCGCGATCGCACGCGGCCAGAACGTCGGCGGACTGGTGATCGGCTTGCCGCTGTCGATGGACGGCAGTTTCGGGCCGGCGGCGCAGGCAGCACGAGACTGGGGCCGCGACGTATCGGACGCGTTGAAGCTACCGGCCACAATGTGGGACGAGCGGCTGTCAACATCCGCCGTCAACCGGTTCTTGATCGAAGAAGCAGATCTCAGCCGCGAAAAACGTGCCGAGGTGGTCGATAGAGCGAGCGCAACCTGGATCCTGCAATCGGCACTCGATCGTCTCCGCGCGCTGGACCTGGAGGCCTGACGGCTCGCGCATTGCTGCGCCGTCTTACGCCCGCATGACGCGTTGATGACCAGCAACGTGATCAGCATGCACGACCCGAGTAAATCGGTACTGTCGAAGCGCTTGCGTGAGCGAGTGACCAACGCTAGGAACGTCGCCGGCCGCCGACGGCGGGGCGCATAGCTCAGCGGTAGAGCACTATCTTGACATGGTAGGGGTCACAGGTTCAATCCCTGTTGCGCCCACCACCGGGGTTCGGCCACACGCATCGGGCGCCGGGCTACGACCCGTGGATGAGAACGCCAAGTCGTAAAGCGGATGACAGTTCGACGTCATCCGGCCACAGTGTGGCATGAGCGCCCTTCTCAAGATGCAAACTTCGCCGGTGTGCACCGTCATCAGGCCGTTGGCGCAGCTCTCGCCATTGATCATCGCTTCGCCCCATTCCGGTCGGGACTACTCCACGGAGTTCCTCGCATCCTCGCGGCTCGACCCGCGAACCCTGCGGCGCAGTGAGGACAGCTTCGTCGATGAGCTGTTCGAAGCTGCGCCGGCGCTGGGTGCACCTCTGCTGCATGCCGCGTTTCCGCGCGCGTTCTGCGACGTCAATCGGGAACGCTGGGAGCTCGACCCAGACATGTTCGCCGAGCCATTGCCCGACTTCTGCAACACGGAGAGCCGGCGCGTGGCAGCTGGCTTCGGCACGATCGCCCGCGTCGTGTCGAGCGGAGAGACCATATATCGCCGCAAGCTTCGCTTCGAGGAGGCGCGCGCGCGTATCGAGACCTGCTGGGAACCCTATCATGCCGCACTCGGGGGCCTGATCGAGACAACCCTGTCGTGTTTTGGACGGTGTGTGTTGATCGATTGCCATTCGATGCCGGGCGATCAACCGGCCCGTAACGGCGAGCTCGCGCGCTTCGTACTCGGCGACGCCCACGGCACCTCTTGCTCTCCGGCCATCGTTCAGATCGTCGAGGAACGCCTTCGCCACGATGGCTACACCGTTCGGCGCAATGATCCATATTCGGGCGGCTTCGTCACACACCACTACGGCAGACCGCAGGCGGGCGTGCATGTTCTGCAGGTTGAGATCGCCCGCAGCTTGTACATGGACGAGCGGCGACATGCCAAACGTCCCGGCTTCGCGCCGCTTCGGGAAACAATCAACGGACTGATCGCAGTTCTGGTGAACTCGCTTCAGTCGGATGGAAGCCTGATGAGCCCACCAGGATAAAAAAAGGCGGCACCGAGGTGCCGCCAAGTTTAGGGAGGAAACGTCCAAGATGTGGCGCGGCAAAGCCAGCGCCACAACAGACATCTAGGTCGGCCCTCGCCCCAGGTCAACTCATTTTTTGCAGCGCACCATCCTGTGACTTATCAGCGGCACGGAAGCCCGTTCAGCGATGGTTAGCGATTGCCGGGCATCATATCGCGATGCGCGACGCGGCAGCATTTACGGTCCTTTTGGCTGGCCTGCTTGGCTTCACCGAACATGCTCGAGCAGACATGCCGACGGACCACGTGCTCTGCCACATGGCGACAGCATCAGCCGAGCACGCGACAGGCATACCCGACCAACTGCTCACGGCGATCAGCCGGGTCGAAAGCGGGCGCGCCGATCCGGCCACGGGACGGCTGCAATCCTGGCCTTGGACGATCAACGTGGAGGGCGTCGGACACTTCTATGACAGCAAGGCCGAAGCAGTCGGCGCGGTCGCGGCCTTCGAGGCGCAGGGCGCGCGATCCATCGATGTCGGCTGCATGCAGATCAACCTCAAACAGCATCCCGACGCTTTCTCTTCGTTGCAGGACGCCTTTGACCCAGCGATCAACGCCTTATACGCGGCGCATTTTCTGACCGGCCTGTTTCAGCAGACTGGAAGCTGGCCGCACGCCGCCGCAGCCTACCACTCCCAAACTCCCGAACTCGGACGCGACTACCAAAACCAGGTCCTGCAGATGTGGGCCGAGGGGGACGCGCCCACGACGATCACGCAGTCCGGAAAACCGCGTGCGCTCGCAAGCGCGTCGGACAGCAACAGCCCCGCGTCCAACGGGTCCGCATCAGGCTCGCCGTTTCGAGCAGGCGAAGTGGCCTCGGTGACGCACTACGGACCACGCCCGACGATACTTTCAGCCGGCCTCGGGCGAGGTCTATCCGACTATCGTCAGCGGCCAATCGCCGTGGCATCCCGGATGCTCCTGCCGCAGCATTTCTAACGAGCGGCGCAGGCTGCTAAACTCTGCTCCTCACCCCCCAACGGCTAATCAAGCATGCGGGTCTGGGAGCGCTGCTCCCAGCGGGGTTCAGGGGCAGAGCCCCTGACGTGCTGGAATTGGCATTGAATGATGATGGAGCCACATTCATATCGCGCCCGATCAGGACGGTGGCGAGGCAGACGATGTCGGATACGAGCGGAGTGACGTCAGGCGAAGAGCAGCGGGAGTTCGGCGCCGAGGTTGGACGGCTTCTCGACCTGGTGGTTCACTCGCTCTACTCGGATCGCGAGATTTTCCTGCGCGAGCTCGTCGCGAACGCAGCCGATGCGACCGACCGCCGCCGTTTCGAAGCGCTGACCGATCCATCCCTTTCGTTGCCCGAGGGCGCCAGGGTCCGGATCGTGCCGGACAAGGACGCCAAGCTGATCACGATCAGCGATGACGGCATCGGCATGGGCCGCGAGGATCTCGTGCAAAATCTTGGAACAATCGCGCGTTCAGGCACGCGCGCGTTCGGCGAGACGCTGAAGGGTGCTTCGGCCGACGACCGTCCAAGCCTCATCGGACAGTTCGGCGTCGGCTTCTATGCGGCGTTCATGGTGGCCGAGCGGGTCGAGGTCGTCTCTCGACGCGTGGGCAGCGAGGAGGCGTGGCGCTGGGCTTCCGACGGGCGCGGAACCTACACCTTGGCGCCGGCGACGCGCGAGGGCGCCGGAACCGACGTCATCTTGCACGTCCGAGACGACGCGACGGAGTTCCTCGAGGCTTACCGGCTGGAGTCGATCGTCCGCAAATGGGCCGATCACATCACGCTGCCAATCACCATCACCCGCGACGGCAACGATGTTGCCGCCAACGAGGGAACCGCGATCTGGCGCAAGCCGAAAGCCGAGCTCACGGCCGAGCAGACAAAGGAGTTCTACCACCACGTCGCGCACGCCTTCGACGAACCCTGGGCAACGCTTCATTGGCGCGCCGAAGGCTCGCTCGAGTTCACCGCGATGCTATTCGTTCCCGGTGCGCGGCCCTTCGAACCTCTCGAGCAGCAACGCGAAAGCCGGATCAGGCTGCATGTGCGCCGAATGTTTATCACCGACGAGGCGGAGCTGCTGCCGCCGTTCCTGCGCTTCGTGCGCGGTGTTGTCGACACCGAGGATCTCCCGCTGAATGTTTCGCGCGAGATGCTGCAGGCAACACCGGTTCTGGCGCGGATACGCAAGGCGGTGACAGGGCGCGTGCTGAGTGAGTTGAAGAGCCGAGCCAAGGATCCGGACGACTACGCCAAGTTCTGGGAGAACTTCGGACCGACGCTGAAGGAAGGCATCTGGGAAGACGCCGAGCACCGCACCGAAGTGGCTGGCTTGTCGCGCTTCAAGTCGTCGTCGGTCGAGGGTTGGACGACTCTCGCCGACTATGTCGGCCGGATGCTGCCGGAACAGGACGCCATCTACTATCTCACCGGTGACAGCGGCACCGCGCTCGCCTCTTCGCCGCAGCTCGAAGGCTTCCGGGCACGCGGGCTGGAGGTGCTTCTGCTCGCTGACGCCGTCGACGCCTTCTGGCCCGACCGGCTTTACCAGTTCGAGGACAAGAAGCTTCGCAGCGTGACGCAGGGTCTCGCGGATCTCTCGAAGTTCGCGCCCAAGTCGGACGACGCATCGGAGCCCGCAGACTTGACGGCGCTGCTCGCCGCGCTCAAGGCGGCGTTGGGTGACACGATAGCGGAGGCGAAAGCGTCGGATCGGCTGGTCGACAGCGCCGTCGTGCTGGGCGCGTCGAGCACCGGACCTGACCTCCAAATGCAGCGGCTTTTACGCCGCAGCGGACAGGCGCTGCCGCCCTCCCCGCCTATCCTGGAGCTCAACCCGCGACACAAGCTGGTGCGGGCATTGGCGCAGCGTGCGGTCGAGGGCAGTGATGTCGAGGAGGCAGCCCACCTGCTGCTCGATCTCGCACGGGTTCAGGACGGAGAGCCGCCGGCCGACCCGGCAAGGTTCGCGCGCCGTGTCGCGGACGCGCTCGGTGCTTCGCTTGGAGGTTAGGCGCTGCCGTCCGTTCTGATCGACAGGACGCGCGACATGCTGGGCGTCATCGACGTTCAGCCCACCTTCATGCCGGGCGGCGAGCTGCCGGTGGCCGGCGGAGACGCAGTCGTTCCCGCCATAAACCAACTCCTCACGACGATCTTTGCCCGTGCCTTCGCAACTCAGGACTGGCATCCGCCAGGCCACGTCTCGTTCGCGAGCAGCCATCCGGGACGAGCGCCGTTCGACGAGATTGATATGCCTTACGGGCGGCAGACCTTATGGCCGGATCACGCCTTGCAGGCTTCGGCAAATGCGGCACTCCATCCGGACCTGGACGTGCGCCCGATCGAACTCGTGATCCGGAAAGGAACACGGACCAACATCGACAGCTACTCGGCTTTTCGGGAGAACGATGGCGTCACGCCGACCGGGCTAGCCGGAGCGCTCGGCGAATTCGGCACACGGCGCGTGTTTTTCTGCGGCTTGGCGCTCGACTACTGCGTGGCGTCCTCGGCGATCCACGCCGCCGCTCTGGGACTGGAATCGTTCGTCATCTCCGACGCCTCCGCTGCCATTGGCGCCAAGGACACCATCGTTGCCCGTCTCGCCAGGGCAGGAGTGCGCGTCGTCTCGACAACCGATCTCGCCTGGTAATCACGCGGGTGTGGGAGCGCTGCGCCGAGCGGGGTTTATTGGCGTCACGCCGTCGGCGTGCCGATCAACAACGCTCCACCCTTTTCCTTGAAAATGTGCTCCGCCCCTGGAAACCGCCGCGCCGTAACATCGGCCGCGTAGGCAGAAACGGCGTCGGTCACCACGCCGGACAGTTCAGCGTAGCGGCGCACAAAGCGCGGCGTGAAGTCGCTGAAAAGACCGAGCAGATCATCGATGACGAGTACTTGGCCGTCGCAGTCCGGCGAAGCCCCGATGCCGATGGTCGGCACAGAGATAGCGCGTGTGACGGCGGCGGCGACAGGCTCGACCGTGCCTTCAATCACGACAGCGAAGGCGCCCGCCTCAGCGACAGCGCTCGCGTCGGCGCTAACCCGAGCCGCGTCCGCGTCCGTGCGGCCGGTCGCGCGGAAGCCACCGGCCGCATTCACCGACTGCGGCATCAGTCCCACATGTCCGCAGACGGGAACACCGCGCTCCACCAGGAAGCGAACGGTCGGCGCCATGGCGACGCCGCCCTCAAGCTTGACGGCGGCAGCTCCGGTCTCCTGCAGGACGCGGGCAGCGGCATGAAAGGCCTGCTCGGGGCTCGCCTGGTAGGTGCCGAACGGCAGGTCGACCACAATGCAGGCGCGCGACGAGCCCCGAACCACCGCCGCACCGTGAGCGATCATCATATCCAGCGTCACGGGAAGCGTGCTCGGCAGCCCGTAGACGACCATGCCGACACTATCGCCCACCAGCAGCATGTCGCAGTGCGGGTCGAGCAGACGGGCAATTGGAGCCGTATAGGCGGTCAAGCTGACGATTGGAGGCCCGCCCTTGCGGGCGCGCAGGTCCGGAACGCCGATCCGTTTGACAGCGGCGTGGGTGCTCACGCGTCAGGCCGTCTTGGCAGCGTGCTTTTTGTGGTGCTGTCCCGCCATGTGAAAGCCGCCAGCCAGCGCCTGCTTTTCACAAGTGTAGAACCCATGCTTGGTCTTGCCGAAATAACGGTCTCCGCTGGGATGAAGCGCCTTGGAGCTACCGCTCGCCCAAACGACGGTGTCACTCGAGCACTTCGTCGCGGCATCGGCCGACGTCGTGAACTGCGGGACATTGGCGGTCTGGGCGACGGCAAGTGTGGGGAGTGCGGCGAGAACCGCACCGAGAACAGCGTGACGAACAAGCACGAGACGATCTCCCGAAGCGGAATTCCGCGGCAAGTTGGCTCGTCGACCAGGCTCTGTAAAGCGCGGCCCGGAGTTGCCAACCGTCCGTGAGCTGCCTTAGAAACGAGGCATCGGATGGGCGCGTAGCTCAGCGGGAGAGCATCGCCTTCACACGGCGGGGGTCACAGGTTCAATCCCTGTCGCGCCCACCATCCGACTCAGGCTTTCATGCCCTGTTCAATCTGCTCCAACGATCGTCCTTTGGTCTCCGGAACGCGTGCAACCGCGAACGCCAGATTAAGCGCGGTCATCAGCGCGAACAGGCCGAACGTCGCGGCCGACCCGATGCCGTAGATCAGCAGCAGGAAGACCTGGCTGACGATCAGGTTGGACCCCCAGTTCGCGACCGTCGAGACGCTCATCGCGCGCCCGCGGATACGAAGCGGAAAGATCTCGGAGATCAACAGCCAGAACACCGGACCGAGACCGATCGCAAAGAACGCCACGTACACGGCGACCGCGATGACGGTCACCCAGGCAAGCGAGGCGTGCGCGCCGACGGCGAAGCTCACGGTCAGCACAACGAGCATGGCAAGCATACCCCAAAGGCCGCAGAGCAGCATCGTCCGCCGGCCCACGCGGTCGAGAAGCTGCAGCGCGACAGAGGTCATAATGAAGTTGACCAGGCCCACGCCGGCGGTGGCCAGTATGGACGTCGACGCATGGCCGAAGCCTGCGGACTGGAAAATCGTCGGAGCAAAGTAGATCACCGTGTTGATCCCGGTAATCTGCTGAAAAACGGCCAGACCGACGCCCACGATGAGAGCGGGGCGCGCACGGCGGGCGAAGACGTCCGACCAGGTTTCGCGCGCGGTGTCGCCGACGGTCTGGCGCAGGCCCGCCAGCTCCGCCGACGTCTCGGCCTCCCCGCGGACGCTCCTGAGCGCGCGTTCGGCATCGTCCATACGGCCGACGCCCGCCAGCCAGCGCGGGCTCTCGGGCATGGTCGCCATCCCGACACCAAGGATCAGCCCGGGAACGGCGCCGAGGCCGAGCATCCAACGCCAGCCGTCGTGCGCCCCCGAGAACCCGTAGTCCACGCCGTAGGAGGCAAGGATGCCGAGCGTGATGCATATCTGATTGAGTGACACCACGGCGCCGCGCTTATCGGCGGGCGCGATCTCGCTGAGATAGAGCGGCGTCAGCATCGACACGAACCCGATCGCCAGACCGATGATGAAGCGGCCCACAAGCAGAACCGCGACGGAGCCCGCGATCGCACACAGGATCGAGCCGATGACGAACAGGGCCGCCGTGACGACGATGACATGGCGAAGGCCG
>CAXUIA010000003.1:11800-17054 GCA_964250835.1 uncultured Acetobacteraceae bacterium
TTCCAGGACTGAGATGAAAAATGTCTCTGATGAACAGGAGCGCGCCCGAGATAACGCCGGTGTCGTAGCCGAACAGAAGTCCGCCGAGCGAGGCGATGCCGGTGACAAGAGCAAACCGTGACATCGCCGCTCCTTCAAAAGCCGAACATATGGTCGAGTGAAAAGCCTCCCTCGTCGTTCATCTGGCCGTGATAACCAAACAGACGGCAAGTCTGGTCGCGTATCAGCACGTAGCCGGTAGCACCTGCACGTTCGATCTCTGCGGAGCCGAACTGTTCGTCCGGGAAGACGATCGTGGAGCCAGAGCACGGGATCACGAGCGGCCGCTCGGCCAACTCGCCGCCGTCGCCGGCATGAAGGTGGAGCGTGGTGGTCGACCGAGGATGCCAGGCGTTGGAAGCGGGATAGATGAGCGCGGCAAAGCTTCGCCGTCCCTCCTCGCCCAACTTGAGGAAGAGCCGGGTGGAAAGACCAGGCGGTGGACCGGCGTAGGATTGAGGCTCGCCGCGATAGGTCATCAGCGTATTGAATATGTGCGCGCCGAAGCTTGTCTCCGCCGCATGGCCGCTCACCCGATCATGGACGCGGACCAGAGCGTGCATCCAGCCATCAGCGTCGCCGCCGTCGCGGAAATCGTAGACGAGCTCCCCATGCCCGCCCTCCGGCCCGATCGCGTCCGCCTCCTCGTCGAAGTCCGCCGCGAGCTCGAAGCATCGCGGGAGATTGCCGAGGAAGCGCTGTGCCACGAGCCGACCGTCCGCCGCGAACACGTCGAGACGAAGCGGCAGGCTCGATTGGCTGTGCGCCATCGGCGTGGGCTGAACTTCGGTGCGGTATCGCCCGGGCGGCAGGATCGGGAACGCAAGCAGGTAACCGCGGCCAAGGGCTGCGGGCAGATGAGGGATGTTGGGATCGGGGCTGAGGTCGGACCGCTCGACGTTCATGTGCGCGATCCTGGTCCGGCCGTGACGCAGCACCTCGTAGCGGGGACGCACGACGTGGCGCCCGGCGCGGAGCTCGATCTGTGCAGGCCAGGCGAGACCTGGCAGGACGGCGGCGATGTCGACCGGGATCGTCTCGAACGGCCCCACTTCACGCTCGAGCGCCACCGGCTTCTCGGCTCCCATCTGGTCGAAGGTGACAGCGCCCGACGGGATCGGGGCGGCATGGCTGTTCTGCAGCCACAGCGTGACGCGCTCATCCAGGTCGGGCGCGGGCAAACCGGCGTAGCGCTCCGATGGCCATGCGTTCGCATCGTGAGTGACCGACAGGCTGCGTTCGTTGCCTGCGCCGATCGTGTCCAGCGCATACTTGACGACATCGTGGCCGGCGACGCCGATCGCATGGATGAAAAGCTGACCGGTGAACTCCGGCAGGTGAAAGCGGGCGCGGACCTCACGGCTGTCGATCGCGATGCCGGCCGGCCCAGACGGAACGTGGTCCTCCCAATCGGCCAGCACGTTTCCGTCGGCGGCAAACAGGCGGCACCAAAGACGAACTGTTGTGGCGCCGTAGTTGGCCCAGTAGTTGGCGGTCGCCAATCGCGTCGAAATCCCGTCGCTGTCGCGGAAGAAAGCAAAGTTCGTCGCGAAATTCAGCCGGTCCAGATAGACCTTCGGGTTGGTAAGCATCGAGGCCGGGAGCTTGACCTCGTCGAGAGTAACGACCTCCACCCCGCCGGGCACGATGTGGCGCAGGCGGCCCAAAATACGGTCCGCGTCGAAGGCCGCGACGAGCAGGTTAGGTTCGCGGAGTTGCGGCAGCCGGTCGAGGCCGACGGCGTCGACACCGAGCCGCGCGCGGCCGAGCTGCTCGACGTCCTGGACCAGAATGGTCGTGGGCCGACGCAGCGAGGGAGCGAGGGCGAAAAGCGCGTCGACAATATGATCAGGATCGAAAACAGCGAGGTCAGCGCCATTCAGCCGGCGAGCAAGCCCGTCGAGGCGCTCGGCGGCGACCGGATGCGCGAACGCCTTGTAGAGGACGTTGCCGCCGCGATGGGCGTCGAACGTGAAAATATCGAGCATGACGTCTCCGTTGGCCGCGGTCAGAAGCCGAGCCGTCGGCGCATTTCGTGCCCCGCTTCCAGCGTATCGTCGAGGGGCTGCGCGTCATACCACTCGAGCCAGCCGTTGAAAGGGCGGATCCGTCCAACGTCTCGTAGCGCGCGCAGGAAAAGGCCAACCCGGCGCGATCGGCCGGGTAATTCGGCCACCAGGACGGGGACCTTTGTCGCCACCGCCTCGGAAACCATCGAGATGCTATCGGCGGTGACGACGATGGTATCGGCGGACGCGAGCAGGCCAAAATAGGGGTTCGGCCCCTGCCCATCCCAGATCCACGCCCCAGCCGGTTCAAGCACACGTTGCATGGTCGCCACGACGTCGAGTGCGGTGCGCCGTGAAGGCGTCACCGCGATGGCTGCGCGCTCGCGGACAGCGAGTGCTGCGAGCTTCTCGGCGAGGCTGGTCGCCACCGGAACATCGAGCCGAAGCCTGCCGTTCGAGCCGCCCAGGAGCACCGCCACCAGAGGGCGGCCGCACGCGAGTGCGGCCATTCTGTCCGCCCACTCGATGCGCGCCTCGGCCAGCCGAGCGGCCGTCGCGCGATGAAGCGCAGTCCGCGTGACGATCACATTGCAGCCTTCGATCTCGTCATGCCGGTTGACGACGACGAGATCGAAGCGGGCCAACCGCATACGCGGGTTCTGGACTTGAACGATGCAGCGCCCGTCACGCAAGCGGAACGCCGCCGCGATGGCGGCGGCGGTACCGCCCGCCGCGATCAGCAGGCCGGGACCGATCTGCTCGATCCCCTCAGCCGCGGTCAGCGGGCGCGGCCAGACCCTAGCGGGAAGATGCCGCCAGAACGGCTTGGGCGTAATCCGGCAGATGGCTGGCGCGAGATTGGCAGCCTCGGCAAGCCCGAGCGCCTGGTTTTCAAGACCAATATACCCCTCGCTAAGGATGGAGGACGTCAGCGTCATCGTCGGTGAGTGTCCGCGGGTTGCTGCCGGGTCAAGCGGGTTTGCTTGACATGGAGGGTGGCGTTCACCACAAAGGTGTCGCACGACAAAGCGGGAAATCCCGCTTGGAACGGCCTCGGGCTGCCACGGAGGCGCCGGTCGGCCAGACCGCCATGTCGTGCGGGAACGGAAGACAACAAAATAGTGACAGACTTCAAGGCGCTCGGCCTCGCGGCCCCGCTGCTGACGGCGCTCGAAACCGAAGGATACTCGGTGCCGACGCCTATTCAAACTCAAGCCATTCCGCCGGCACTTGCCGGACGCGACGTCGAAGGCATTGCCCAAACCGGCACCGGCAAGACAGCGGCGTTCGCGCTGCCGATCCTGCACCGACTGCTCGCCAACCCGAAGCGGGCGCCGCACCGCGGAACCCGGGTGCTGGTACTGGCCCCCACACGCGAATTGGCCGCCCAGATCGCCGAGAGCTTCCAGGCCTACGGGCGGCAGACGAATATTCGGGTAGCTCTGATGTTCGGCGGCGTGCCAAAGGGCAAGCAGTCACGCGCCGTCGCCTACGGGGTCGACATTCTGGTCGCAACGCCGGGACGGTTGCTCGATCATATCGGCGACGGCGCCCTGCGGCTCGACAGTGTCGAGGTGCTGGTGCTCGACGAGGCCGACCATATGCTCGATCTAGGCTTCGTGGTGCCGATCAAACGGATCGTATCAATGATGCCGCGCGAGCGTCAGACGATGTTCTTCTCGGCAACGATGCCAAAGGAGATCACCCAACTCGCATCAACCATGCTGCGCGAACCGGTGCGTGTCGCCGTCACTCCGGTCGCGACCACCGCCGAGCGGGTCGAGCAGCGCGTGGTCTTCGTCGAGCAGGCCGATAAGCGCAACCTTTTGGCACGCGTGCTGCGCGGCAAGTCGGACGGTCGCGCGCTCGTCTTTACCCGCACCAAGCACGGAGCAGACCGGGTGTGCGAACATCTGGGCCGCTCAGGTGTGCCGGCTGCGGCAATTCACGGCAACAAAAGCCAGGGACAGCGCGAGCGCGCGCTTGATGCGTTCCGAGAGGGTGAAGTCCGCGTGCTCGTGGCGACCGACATCGCCGCGCGCGGAATCGATGTGGACGGCGTGACGCATGTCATCAACTATGAACTCCCCAACGTTCCGGAGAGCTACGTGCACCGGATCGGGCGCACGGCACGCGCCGGAAACGCTGGAATGGCAATCAGTTTCTGCGATACGGCCGAGCGGGCCTACCTCCGTGACATCGAGAAGCTGATACGCACCCGGGTCACGGTCGCAGACGCGCGAACGCTGTAATAACAAGTCCTAAGCATCTGATCTGGGGAAAGCGAGCCCAACCGGTTTGAAGGGTCCGAAGTGAGCCTCGAGTTGTGAGAGGAGCGTGCTCGCTGTTCGAGGCCAGGAGTCGGTCGGCGAAAGTTGCGAGGGGTCGACCGGAGTTTCCGCCAGCCTGGTGATGGCGGCCGCAATGCTATGCGGCTCCGGATCGCACATCAGCGCCAACTCCTCATCGCGGAACTGCTCTACCAGCCCGCCGACGCGGGTTGCCACCACCCGGCGCTGCGACGAAATTGCCGCTGCCGCCACACCGCTCTGGCTGGCTTCGCGATACGGCAGGACCAACGCGTCAGACCAGGCAAGCAGGGAGGCGACCTCTTCCTCCGGCACCCAACGATTTTCGACCCTGACGTGCGGGATCGCACGAAGCTCGTCCAGTGCCTTCCCCTCCGGTCCCTGTCCGACAACGCGCACGTCGAGCGCCACCTGAGGACCGAGAAGCTTCAACGCAGCCGCAAGAAGATCCAAGCCCTTATACGGAAGCAGACGGCCGAACGAGAGCAAGCGCAGCGGATCGCCCGGCGCCTGGTCGGGGGGAGCCAACGAACCGAATCGGAATGGCGGCAGCCGAGCACGAAGCAGAAGCTGCCGCTTGCGGCCAAGCTGATGACGAACCCGCTGTTCGACGTGATCGGACAGCGTGATGAGCCCGTTCGCGCGTGCCATCAGCCGGCGCTGCATGCGCATCTGCAACGGCACGCCATCACCCGGATGAAGGTCGGCGTCATGCACAATGACCACAAAAGGGATGCCAAGAGCGCCAAGCGCATCGGCCATCAAAACGTCCAACAGCGCCGGCATCGCACAGATCGCGATGTCCGGGCGCCAGACATCGATGTTGCGGGTCAACCCAGGGCGGCTGAGCGGCCCGGTCAGCAATCGATAAAGAAACCCTGCCGGACTGTCGTAGGT
>CAXUIA010000003.1:17064-30462 GCA_964250835.1 uncultured Acetobacteraceae bacterium
GTCGTAGGTGGGAACGGTCAGCTCACAACGCACCCGCGCCGACGTGACGCTCAGCAGTTCGGCACCCTCCGCCAGCGACAAGATCACGCTGTCCGCACCGGCCGCGCGCAAGCCGTCGGCCAGCTCATAGGCGACGCGCGGCCCAGCACCGTAGCGGCCCCACTGCCACACGAGGATCCTCACTTGAGATCGACGCCCGCCTGAGCCACAGCATCGCGCAGGCCTTCAACCCCGAACGATTGCCGCGCTCGAAGAGCCGCAGCGGCACCGAGAGCGGCGCGTCGTGCGGGATCGTCCGCCAGCTTGCGAAGTGCTGCGACTGCCGCGTCGTGATCGGGATCGGCCCACACCGCGCCCGGTGCCACGAGAACGGCGCGTGGATCACGCGCCGCGATCAGGCGGACCGGAACCGGAACGCCGCAGGTCTCGTCGATGAACTCGGCGGTCGCCGACCAGTCGGTCGCAATCACGGCGCGGCCAAGCATCATCGCTTCCGCCGGCACGAGTCCGAACCCCTCGCTCCGATGCAGCGAGAGGATGATGTCCACGGCCTGCGTCAATGCGTGCCTGTCGGCCGCCGACATAGTCCTGGTTTCAATCGTTATGTTGGGGCTGCCGGCCACGGCCGTCCGGAGACGCTGCATGTCGCGGGGAAAATGGCCCGGATTTCCGACCTTGAGAACCAACTGCCGGTCTGGACGCCTCCCGAAAGCGGCCGCGAATGCGGCAATGGCTGCAAGCGGGTTCTTGCGCTCGAAGCTCGAGGCAAGGTTGAACGAGACAAGCACGATGACCGCATCTGGTCGTAGGCCGAGTTCTGCTCGCGTCAGCGCGCTTGGTCGTGGCGGAGATACGGCAAGCGCGTGCGGCACAACCCGGACGCGTCCGGGAAGAAGCTGTTCAAGCGCCGCGGCGGCAAAGCGCGATGGCACCCAGGCTTCGTGCACCAGCCCCGCGGGCGCGCGCCAGGATGGCGGCGGGATGGGGAGCTCCCAAGCCCAATAGCCGATAAGGCGGCGTTGTCGAAGCGTGCGGCGGCCGAGGCGCAGCAAGGTCGCGGGGAGAGCCGGCGGATTAACATGCAATACAAGCAGGGATCCCACGATGTCCGGGTCCTCGCGCGCCCGCAGTTCGTCAGGATCTCCGCCCAGAACAAGACCCGCGCTGCGCCTGGCGACCGGGATTTGGAGCGCGCATAGGGCATCGGCCATGATCCGTGCACCCTCGCCGAGACCCGAAGCGCGTCCGATTTCACCTGCGACCGTCACCGCCGTTGAGCGCGTCGGAGGCGTGCGATCCGGACGTGGTGCCAACAGCATCGTTGCACGCAGAAAAATGCCCCGTCGTACCCCGGCCGGCAACAGACGCCAGAGTCGGTGCGACGCGCGAAGATCAGTTCGGCTCGACGCAAGCTGCGCCTGCGGAGGTTGTCGCATCATCCGCCCGGTATACACTCTTACTCATGTCAGTTCGGGCAGCGCCCTCGACCGCCGAGATCCTGGCCAAGATCGTGTCTTTCGATACGACGAGCCGGGAATCCAACTTGTCGCTCATCGGCTGGATCGCCGATTATCTGACCGGCTACGGCCTTTATTGCCGGGAAAGCCGGAATGCCGGCGGCGACAAGGCCAACCTGCACGCCATCATCGGGCCGCTTGAAGCGGGCGGGATCGCACTTTCGGGACACGTCGACACGGTGCCGGTCGATGGGCAGGACTGGGCCAGCGATCCCTTCACACTCACACCGCGCCAGGGCCGGCTCTACGCACGAGGTGCGACCGACATGAAAGGGTTCGTCGCCAGCATGCTCGCTGCCGTCCCCGAATTGGTTGAGCGGCAATCTCCAAGTCCGGTGCATCTATTCATCACCTTCGATGAGGAGGTCAATTGCGCCGGCGCACATCGTCTGGTGCGCGACATTGAAGAAAGCGGGCTGCGCCCGGCCTTTTGCGTCGTCGGAGAGCCGTCCTCGCTGCGGCCGATCTCGGCCCACAAGGGACGTCTGTCGGTCGCCGGGCATGTGCGCGGGCGCGCGGCCCACTCGGCCGATCCCGGGCAGGGTGTGAACGCAATCCATGCGGCCGCGCGCGCTATTGCATGGCTTGCGGACGAAGCGGATCGGTTGGCGCGCGAAGGCCAGCGGGCTGACGGCTTTGATCCGCAGCATAGCACCACCCAGTGCGGGCTACTGTCGGGTGCCGCCATCTTGAACATCGTTGCGGAGCAGGCTCGTTTCGAGATTGAATGGCGGACCGTCCCGGGCGATGACGGGCCGGCCCTCCTCAAGCGGCTGTCAGACTTCACGGCCGCGGAACTTGAACCCGAAATGCGGCGGATCGAACCGGAGGCCGGCTTCCGATTCGAGGTGTTGAACGAGCTGCCACCATTGGCGCTGCCGGACGGGCATCCGTTGGCAAACCTCGCCATGGAGGCGAGCGGTGCCGGCGCGAACCGGCCCGGGGCGGTGAGCTACGGCACAGAGGCGGGTATCTTCCAGCGCGCCGGGATCGACTCCATTGTCTGCGGTCCGGGCGACATCGCACGTGCGCACAAGCGCGACGAGTGGATCGGCGAGGACGAGCTCGACGCATGCGACCGGTTCATCCGGCGCGTGACCGGCATGGCCGCCAGACTGCAGGCCGGTCGTCCGACGTGACGGTGCCGCCGTCGACGCCGACCAGCCCGCGCCTGCCATCGTTTGATGTGCATCTCGCCAAACCTGATCTCTCGCCGTGGCGGCTGGGCAACGTGGGCATCCCGGGATTCATGAGCTTTCGCGGCAGCGAGCTCGGGCCGCATGTCATGATCATGGCCCTCGTGCACGGCAACGAGATCGCGGGCGCGATCGTGCTCGACCGGCTGCTGCGTATGGGAGTGCGGCCGATCCGAGGACGGCTGACCCTTGGATTTGCCAACCTGGTGGCGTTCGATCGTTTTGATCCGCTGCAACCCACCTTGTCGCGGTTCGTCGACGAGGATCTAAACCGGATCTGGGATCCCTCGGTGCTCGACGGACCGCGAGTCTCGACGGAACTGATGCGCGGCCGGCAGATCCGTCAGCTGATTGATCAGGCTGACGTCCTGCTTGACCTCCACTCTATGCTTTGGCCTGCCGATCCGCTGATCCTGTGCGGCAGCACTGAACGGGGACGAGCGCTCGGCTGCGAAATCGGCACGCCGAGCTTGGTGGTGGCTGATCGCGGGCACGCCGGCGGGCTCAGGCTGATTGACTATGCTCCGTTCAGCGAACCAGACAGCCCGCGGACGGCGTGTCTTGTTGAAGCGGGCCAGCACTGGGAAGCACAGACGGTAGAGGTCACCGAGCAGGCAGTCCTATCGCTGCTCCGCCTCTACGGACTGATCTCCCGGTCAGACACCGGGTTCGTCTCAGGCGATGCGATCACCGCAGAGGTGACCGATGCAGTCACCGCGCACACGAGTTCGTTCGCGTTCATCCGCCCCTTTCGCGGCGGCGAGGTGGTGCCAGAGCGCGACACCCTGATCGCCGTCGATGACAGAAACCAGATACGCACACCCTATGACCGCTGCATGTTGGTCATGCCGAACCTGCGGCCGACGCGAGGTCACACGGCTGTGCGCCTGGCGCGCTTTACTTAGAGCGATCGACCTCCGCGGGAGTCCGTAAAGTGAGTGACAGGGCATGGAGGCCGGTCGCGAACTCCGCATCCAGCACGGCATGAACCGCGCGCGAGCGGGCCACGCGGCCGAGCCCTTCGAAGCCGGCGCTAACGACGGCAACGTCATAGTGTGTCTCGCCCGCGTCGCTCGCGCCGGCGTGGCCGGCATGCTGGGCACTGCGGTCGGCGACCAAGACGAGAGCCGGAGAGAACGCGGTCTCGAGCGTGGCCTTCAAGCGACCGGCGCGCGTGGATTGCACTGTCATCAACGGCTCCTGAGGACGTGTTGCCTCTTGCTCTGGATCGTCTGCTTCGCACATCTAGGCGCGTGATCAATCGTCGAAACCAGCGGCCACGGGCTTTTGCTCCCGACCCGGATGCGCCGGGGCGGGCCTGCGATATTGCAGGCTGCGCTGAGGATGGAGGCTACAGAGCGCCGAAATCCCGCGCCAACCTTAACGAATACTGGTGGTTCTGCCTTGAACACGTGCGCGTCTACAACAGCTCGTGGGACTTCTACAAAGGCATGACGCCGGGACAGATCGAGGCGCAGCTTCGCGCAGACTCGCGGTGGCAGCGACCCTCATGGCCTTTGGGCCGGATGGGCGGTGGCGCCATCGATGAGGAGGCACTGCGCGACCCGCTTGGCGTGCTCTCGGCAGGACGTATGCAGGCGGAAGCACGCAGACGGGCGCGTGAGGAGCGCGACGAAGCGCCCGTCCGCCTTCGCGATCCGCTTCAAGCTTTGGGACTCGTTTGGCCGGTGTCGCTGGCGCAGGTGAAGACTCGCTACAAAGATCTGGCGAAAGCCCATCATCCGGACGCCACTGGCGGCGATCGCGAGGCGGAGGAGAGGCTAAAGACGATCAATCTCGCCTACTCGACGCTGCGTCGCCACCTTGAAGGAACGGAAATCGCCGCTGGGTTCGCTGAGGCGCGCTAAGTTCGGCTCTCTCGTTCGAACAGGGCCGACTTTCTCGTCGAGAGGGATTTAGGACCAGGATGACAAGGATTGCTGCGCTGAACGACGAGACCGGTCTCGAGAGCTCCATTGACGACGAGCTGCCGCCGATCGCCATGATCACGCACCCGGACCAGCACGTGTCGGCCCGCGACCTCTTCGGCATCGACAGCGACATCACGGTCCCCGCATACAGCCGGCGGACCGAGCACGTGCCGGTGATCGACGAAACCTACCGATTCGATCGTGAAACCACACTCGCAATCCTGGCTGGTTTCGCATTCAACAGGCGCGTCATGATCCAGGGCTATCACGGCACGGGCAAATCGACCCATATCGAGCAGGTCGCAGCTCGGCTGAACTGGCCGTGCATCCGGATCAATCTCGACAGCCACATCAGCCGCATCGACCTGGTCGGCAAGGATGCCATCGTCCTGCGTGACGGACAGCAGGTCACCGAGTTCCGTGAGGGATTGCTGCCCTGGGCGCTGCAGCATCCGGTGGCTCTGGTGTTCGACGAGTATGATGCCGGGCGTCCGGACGTTATGTTTGTCATTCAGCGCGTGCTGGAGGTCGAGGGCAAACTCACCCTGCTCGACCAGAACCGGGTGATCCATCCACATCCGGGATTCCGGCTGTTCGCAACCGCCAACACCGTTGGTTTGGGAGACACGACCGGATTGTATCACGGCGTGCAGCAGATCAATCAGGGACAGATGGATCGCTGGAACATTGTGGCGACCCTCAACTACCTGCCGCATGCGCAGGAGACGGCTATCGTGCTCGCCAAAATGGGCGTCGACGGACACGACCGTGATGCCAAGAAGCGAGTCGACGCGATGGTTGCCCTCGCGGACCTGACCCGCGCGGGGTTCATCGCCGGGGATATCTCGACGGTGATGTCGCCGCGTACCGTCCTGACGTGGGCGGAAAACGCCAAGATTTTCGGCGATGTCGGCTTTGCCTTCCGGCTGACGTTCCTCAACAAGTGCGACGAAGCCGAGCGTGGGACGGTCGCCGAGTATTATCAGCGTTGTTTTAATACGGAGCTGGCGACCGGGAACTACGTGTCTCAGCGGGCGCGCTGATGGCGGACAGCGGAAAAAAGCCCGAGGGCCGTACGGAAGACTTCAAACGGGCGACCGCGGGAGCGCTGCGTGCAGTGGCAAGGGAGCGCGACGTCCAGGGCACGTTTCAGGCAGGCAACGCGCGAGGGTCCGGCAAGCGGGCGCGACTCCCGCTGCCCACGCGAGCTCTCCCCCCGGGCGAGATGTCGCGGCTGCGAGGTGCCGCCGACGCCTTGGCGCTCCGGTTGCGGCATCATGACGCGGCGCTGCATGCCGAGCGTAATCCGGCGCCACGCGACGCACGCGACGCTTACGATGCCATTGAGGAGGCCAGGGTCGAGGTCGTCGGTGCGCGTCATATGCAGGGTATCGCGGCAAACCTGCAGGCACGCCTGGTGCAAGGGTGCGAGCAGGACGGTTACGACCGGATGACCCGCAAAGAACAGCTGCCGATTGCTGCTGCACTCGGACTGCTGGTGCGTGAACATCTGTCGGGTCAGACCATGCCGCCGCAGGTCGAGCGCGTGCTGCGAATGTGGCGCGACGGACTGGACGACAAGGCGCGTGCGGTATTCGCAGAACTTTCCGAGCACCAGGACGATCAGGGCCGGTTCGCGCGCGCATCGAGGCGTCTGCTGGCATCTCTCAATCTCGCCGAAGCGGAAGCCGACGGCGGAGACGAGATCGCCGACCCGGAGGAGGGGCAACAGAGCCAAGGCGAGCAAGCCCCGCAGCAGGAGATGCGGCAGTATGAAGGTGCTAGCGAGAGCGATGCTGAGAGCCTGCTCGGTGCACAGCCGGCAGGCGACGATCCGGGCGAGACCGAGGAGGCCGGCGATGAGACCGAGGATGACGATCCGGGGTTGGCCGAAGGCGAGGATCGTCCGGGAGGTCCGCCGCCACGCCGCGAGCGCTCGGAGCCGGGCGACGGCGTTCCTTACACCGCTTTCGTCCGTCAATTCGACGAGGAGGTCCGCGCCGAGGAATTGTGCGACACGGATGAGCTCGCACGATTGCGCCAGCAGCTCGACCAACAGCTGCTCTCCCTCCAGGGAGTCGTCTCGAGACTGGCCAACCGGCTGCAGCGGCGGCTGATGGCGCAGCAGACGCGCGCCTGGGAGTTCGATCTCGAAGAGGGCATGTTGGACGCCGGGCGTTTGGCCCGCGTGGTCGCCAACCCTACCGTGCCCCTCTCCTTCAAGCGCGAGCGCGATACCGAATTCCGCGACACTGTCGTCACGCTGCTGATCGACAACTCCGGCTCGATGCGCGGACGCCCAATCACGGTCGCCGCAATGTGCGGAGACATCCTCGCGCGCACGCTGGAACGTTGCGCCGTCAAGGTCGAGATCCTGGGGTTCACAACCCGGGCCTGGAAGGGCGGACTGTCGCGCGAGCGTTGGGCGGCCGAGGGTAAGCCACGCGAGCCCGGCCGGCTGAACGATCTGCGTCACATCATCTACAAGGCGGCCGACGCGCCCTGGCGGCGGGCGCGCCGCAATCTCGGACTGATGCTGCGCGAAGGTCTGCTCAAGGAGAACATCGACGGCGAGGCGCTGCTTTGGGCCTACCGTCGGCTGTTGGCTCGCCGGGAGAGCCGGCGCATCCTGATGGTGATCAGCGACGGAGCACCGGTCGATGACAGCACGCTGTCAGTTAATCCGGGCAATTACCTCGAGCGGCATCTGCGTGAGGTGATCCGCGACATCGAAGCTCGCCAGGCCGTTGAGCTGATCGCAATCGGGATCGGGCACGACGTTACCCGTTACTACCGTCGAGCCGTGACGATCGTTGACGCCGAGGAATTGGGCGGAACGATGATGCAGAAGCTCGCCGAACTGTTCGAGGACCGAACACGGATGCAGATAGCGGCCTAGGACGGGGATTTGAGTCAAGGCCAGGGCGCTGCCCTGGACCCGCTGGGGCCGGCGGCCCCAGACCCGCAGCCGACCAGGACAGTTACCTCGCCTTCAAATTGGTGGCGCGCCGAGCCGCGACTTGCGCGCCCTGATCGCAAACCACTGCTCGACAAGGGCGGCGCGCGCCGTGGCCAGCTTCCGCGTGACCGCAGTTGAAACGGGGTTGTCGTTGGGGCACTCACAGCGTGGGGAAACGTGGACACCAAAGGCTCGTCAGAACTGGTGGTGCGCTCATAGCTATGGAAACCGTCTCGAACGCCATTGCGCTTTACGGTTCCGACCCCAGCCGGCTCGTGCGCATCGAGGGCGTGCTGGTCAAGACGACCGCCGGAACCTTCATCGTGTCGGCTTTGCTCGCGATGGCCGTTAGCCCGCTGATGCTCATACTGCTGCCGTTCGTCTTCGTCCTGGTGCATCGCGTCGTCAGGGGTCGTGAGGCAATCGCCGCAATGACGGAAGTTAGTGCCCGGGCGCGCCAGGATCTCAGTCGCGCGCTCGGCCGAGAGCTGGTCTATGCCGATTTCGGCGCCGCCGCGTCCAAGCGCTCCAAGAGCATCATCGCCACTGGCCTCGCTTATGACGGCGTGCGTCTCTACGCGGTCGAGGAGAGCATTGCAGAGCCGATCCCTTGGGCGGACGTACGCCGCTTTAGCTGGACCATTCAAACCGACCAGTCGGTGCCGGTCGATGTCCACGTGCATGTCCATGGCGTTGGCCTGCATGGCGCCAGTCTGCCCTACACCGGCGATTTTGGCGCACGTGCGGACGCGGCGGCGAAGCGGAGAGCGGCCGCTATGACACGTAGTGGGTTCTTCCTGTACGTGGCCGACGTGGCCCGACCGATACGCCACTTTGTCACCAGTGACCGAGCGGTCCTGGAGCGTTGGTTCGAGATCCTGACGCAGATGAAGGAAGGGCGTCTGCCGGTCGCATGACGTCGGAGGATCTTTAGCTCACTGAGCCCGCTCGTTACGACTTGGACGCGGAAAAGGCCACAACGTCCTGTATCGAGCCAAGAAAAGGGCGTCGAGCGCTAGTATGCTGTGCCCGCGACATCCGCCGGCGCAGACCGCGCCAGAACGGCGCCGATAAGAACATCAACGTCAGCCTCTTCGGTGCGATGATTGACGATTGCCGCGCGGATTGCCCGGACACCGTTGATAACAGTGGTCGATGGCGCGACGAGCCCGGCTTCTTGCAGGTCAGCAACGAGATCGATCTGCCCGCGGTCATCCAGCGCGCGAACACGGAAACACACGATGTTCAGGGCCACCGGCGCCAGAAGTTCAAGAGCCGGTTCGGCCTTGATCCGGGCGGCAAGATGTTGAGCGATCGCGCAACTCCGATCGACAACGCCCGCTAGCCGGTCGGTGCCGTAGGTCTGTAGTGTCATGGCAACTTTAAGTGCCCGCATGCCGCGAGACAGATCGGGACCTAAATCGCAGGGCCACGGAGCGTTGCCGGCAAGCCCGCGGTCCTCGCGAGCGAGATACGCCAGCGACTGCGCGAAGGTATGAACGTGTAAGTTCGGGTCGCGGACAAGGATGCAACCCGCGTCATACGGAACCTGCGCCCATTTGTGGAAATCGAACGCAAGACTGTCGGCACGCTCGATGCCTGTTAGTTTATGACGATGCCGGTCGGAGAGCGCGGCAAGCGCACCAAAGGCACCGTCGACATGAAACCAGAGGTTCTGCGTGGCACAGAAATCCGCGACCGCAGCCAAGTCGTCGATGGCCCCGCAATCGACGGTGCCGGCTGACGCGGCGACAAAAAACGGCGTGCAGCCGTCCGCGCGGTCGCGAGCGACCATACTGGCGAGTGCTTCGAGATCAACGCGGTGGGTCGCATCGATGGGGATCAGCCGCAGCGCATCTGTTCCGAGGCCGGCCATGTCGAACGCGCGCGGAACGCAGCCATGTGCGCTTATGGCGGCATACCCGGTCAAGCGAGCATCACCGAGACCAGCTTGACGGACCTGGGGGCCGATGGCGGCGAAGCGTGCTACCAGAACAGCAATGAGATTTGCGATGGAGGATCCTGTGACGAGAAGCCCGGACGTCTCCACAGGCATGCCGACGATCTGCGCGGCCCAGGCGATCACCTGACGCTCGAGCTCAAGGCCGACATGATCGCGCCCGCCGCAGTTCGCGTTCAGACCGGCGGCAAGAAAGTCGGCAAACATGCCGACCGCCGTCCCGCCGCCATGCACCCAGCCCATAAAGCGCGGATGCGTGTTGCCGGTCACGTAAGGAAAGACATCGCGGCGGACATCGTCGTAGACCGACGCCGGATCGCGTTCCTGTCTGGGCAGCGGGGCCTCGCGCAGCGCCGCGCGCACGGCATCCGGCAACTTCTGCCAGACGGGACGGTTTGCCTGGCTGGACAAGTGATCGATCATATCGTCGACCATGCGGTGACCGAGCGAGCGGAGTTCGGACCAGTCCTGGGGATCAAGTCCGCTCATTGGCGCTTGCGTAGCGCCGTGCGCGCCGTCAAACAATCCAAATAGGACGGTTCTGCGCGATGTTCTTTGACGGATTTGGCGAGGCTGAAATCATCGAAGTCGGAGGCGAGCCGATCCGTCTGCGTCGGGCGGGAGCTGGCCCGGCCGTTCTTCTGCTGCATGGACATCCACAGACCCACGCAATGTGGCACGCAGTTGCTCCGGGTCTGATCGACGCGTTTTCAGTGATCATTCCTGACCTGCCTGGCTATGGCGGCTCGCGGCCGGCTCCCGGTAGTAATACGCTGCCGGGAACGAAAGACAGCATGGCGCGACGCATGCTGGGTCTTCTCGATGTCCTTGGCGTCGAGCAAGCCTCCGTCATCGGGCATGATCGTGGCGGACGGGTTGCTCATCGCATGGCGATCGGCTGGCCGGAGCGCGTCGCGCGGCTGGGCCTTCTGGATTTGGTGCCCTCTCCACAGGCGGCCGAACGCGAGGACATGGCATTTGCGCTCGCAACCTATCGGATGTTCTGGTTTGCGCAAACACACCCCAAGCAGGAGTCGCTGTTCCAGGAGGAACCCAAGATGTGGCTGCCCGGCACGCTGCCGGACGCGGAGCCGCACGGGCGCTTCAATGACAAGGCCATCGTCGATTACCTCGCCAACATACCGGACACGGAAACGATGGCGGCGTTGAACGAAGCTTATCGACAATCAGTCGAGCGGGACGTTGTTGAGGATCGTATCGGACGGTTGGATGCGCTTCAGGTCGCTTGCCCAACGCTCGTGCTGTGGGGCGCTGAAGGCCGGATCGGTGGCTGGTACGATCCCGTCGAACTCTGGCGTGAACGGTCAACCGGCCCTGTCGAAGGAAAGGAGATCCCAGCCGGGCATTTCCTGGCTGAGGAGGCACCCGAGGCGGTCATCTCGGCTTTGAACCTGTTTCTTCGTTCTGCCGAGAGCGGAGCGGTGCCAGCAGCTTGAACGATCCAGCGTGGGATGTTTATGGAAGAACATCTCCGGATCGTATGTTTATGCCGGATCAGGCTGGAGCGGTGATGCGGAAGATCCTCTGGCTGTGTGTGCTCGTCGCCTCGGCCCTGCCAGCCTCGGCGGGGACGCTGCACGTTGGTTATCAGCGCTACGGCACTCTTATCATCCTCAAGCAGCGCGGGACGTTGGAGGCAGCGCTCAAGCCGCTCGGCTGGTCGGTCGATTGGACGCTGTTTCCATCCGGTCCACCGCTCATGGAAGCTCTGAACGCGGGCGCGGTCCAGTTCGGCATCGCCGGAGAGACGCCGCCGGTTTTCGCCCAGGCCGCAGGAACCCCCTTCGTCTACGTGGGCGTTGAGCCGCCCGCGCCTGCTGGCGAGGCGATCGTCGTGCCGCAGTCAAGCTCGATCACACAGGTCTCGCAGCTCAAAAGTCACAGGGTGGCCTACACCCGCGGCTCGAATGCCAACTACCTGCTGTTGCGGGCGCTGGCCCGGGCGGGTGTCGCGTGGGAGAGCATTCATCCGGTCAACCTGACACCGGCGGATGGACCAGCTGCGTTCCAGCAGGGCGCCGTCGACGCCTGGGCGACTTGGGATCCTTACCTATCGGCGGCGCTGACGACGCTCGGCGCGCGGGTGCTGACAGACGGCGCCGGACTGGTTCCCAATCGAGAGTATTTCCTGGCGTCCCGCAGCTTCGCCTCGTCCAATCCGGACGTTCTGAAGGTCGTCCTGCGTGAGGTGCAGTCGTCTGCCGATTGGAGCCGTCAGCATCAGCAGTCGGTGGCAGACATGCTGACCGCCGCGTCAGGGCTGCCGCGCCCGGTCGGTCAAGGAGCGGTGGGAAGGCTGAGCTTCGGCTTCGGTCCGATGACCCCAGAGGTGGTCGCCGAGCAGCAGCGCATCGCCGACGACCTCGCCAGAGCCGGGCTGATCCCCGACAAGGTCAAGGTCGCGGACGCGATCCTGCCGGTGCCCCCGATCCTGCAGGTGCCCCGTTGAGAATGCCGCACGGCGCCTGGCGGTTCGCCTCCACTTTAGCCCTGCTTGTCACTTGGGAGATTGCATCGCGCACGGGTCTGCTGTCGCCGCGTCTGCTGGCTGGGCCGGACAGGATCCTGGCGACGTTCGGACATCTCATGGCGAACGGTACGCTTGAACGTAATCTGCTCGTTTCGCTCATACGCGTCATCGTCGGCATGACGTGCGCGGTGCTCGTCGCGGTGCCGCTGGCGTTCGCGTCGGGACTGTCTCGTTTGGGCGAGAATGTCGTCGATGCACCGCTGCAGATGGTCCGCACTCTGCCCCACCTGGCGCTGGTGCCGCTGTTCATACTGTGGTTCGGCATCGGCGAAACACCAAAGATCGTACTTGTGGCTTTAGGCGCGGGATTTCCGATTTATCTGAACCTGTTCGCCGGCATACGCGGAGTTGACCCGAAGCTGGTCGAAATGGCGCGCGTGCACGGGCTCTCGAGTTTCGCGATCGCGCGCGAGGTGGTGTTGCCTTCGGCGCTGCCGTCGTTGCTTATAGGACTGCGCTATGCCTTCGGCGTCGGATGGCTGAGCCTGGTTGTGGGCGAGCAGATCGCGGCCGACAGCGGGATCGGGTTCATGATGATGGACGCCCGGGAGTTCCTGCGCACCGACATCATTGTCGTCGGACTTCTGATCTACGCCCTGTTGGGAGCGGCGACGGACCAGATGGTGCGCGCGTTGGAGCACCGGCTGCTCGCGTGGCGGCCGCAACTCGTCGGCGGTGCCGTTTGAGTGAGGCGGTCCGCGTCCACAACTTGCGTCGCATGTTTGGTGCCACACTCGTCCTGGACGGGGTGGATCTCGATATCGCGCCAGGCGAGTTCGTTGCCCTGATCGGCAAGAGCGGGTCAGGCAAGACGACCCTGCTTCGTATGCTGGCCGGGCTCGACGTGCCGGATGCCGGGACGATCACGATGCCGCCACGACGCGCGGTGGTGTTCCAGGAGCCGCGGCTGCTGCCATGGCGGCGCGTGTGGCGTAACGTCGCGATCGGACTCCAACACGACGGACGCCGCCGATCGATCGAGGCGCTCGATGAAGTCGCCTTGGGCCACCGTGTCGACGCCTGGCCGTCGACCTTGTCGGGCGGAGAGGCGCAACGTGTAGGTCTGGCGCGCGCGCTGGTTCGCGAGCCCGAACTGCTGCTGCTCGACGAGCCGCTCGGGGCGCTCGATGCGTTGACCCGGCTGCGTATGCAGCGCCTGGTGGCGCAGCTTTGGGCGCGGCACCGATGCGCGGTCCTGCTGGTCACGCACGATGTCGACGAGGCGCTGCTTCTCGCCGACCGCGTCGTGTTGCTTGATGAAGGCCGGATCGCACGATCGTGGGA
>CAXUIA010000003.1:30472-32355 GCA_964250835.1 uncultured Acetobacteraceae bacterium
CGTCCCCGCCGAAAATGGTTCGGTTCGCCGGATGCGCCCCGGCTTGGAACCTCGCGAACCGCTTCCCAAGTTCCGTTTCGCAGGGCCGCTTGCCGGTCTCGTTCGGGACCAGAAGCGGCGCGAATATGCCGCCCTGAACCGGACGTGCCTCGAACTGATTGAACGACGTCGTCCCGGTCGGATCGTAGAGGTCCGGGAACGGGTTTCCGGACTGCGTCGTGTTGGCGTAACTATAGACTTCATTGATGATGTTCTGCTGCAGCGTCGAGTTCCCGAGCGCGGCGGCCGTCCACAAATTCCAGTCCGACTTGGCGATCGTTGTCTGTGTTCCATCCTCATTGAGGGTTTCCAGCTGCAACGGCACTCCAAGCGCGTGCTCCTGAGTGATGTAGAATGCCGACTCTTCAGCCACTATGCTGCTCGGGATGAGGTCAAGTCCGAGCAGGCGGTTCGGGAACGAGTTGTAGAGCAGGCTCCAGTCGCCGTCAGACTCGCCCGTGGTATCCGGACTGTAGGCATTGGCCGCTTCACGATAGGTGTGCAGCAGGTGAGTGCCGGCGGTGTTCTGTGACAGGGCCGCCCAGGTCTGGATGCCCTGCTGAGCCTCTTTGGTGTAGTAGGTGGCGTCCGCCGTCACGCCCGCCATGTTGGCGATCTGCGCAAAGGCCGCGATGCCGCTGATCCCCTTCAGCGCCAGGTTCACGCTGTGGGCGACGAAGCCGGCGAAATCGTCGGTCTGGTTCTGGTATTGCGGGTCGACGGCATTGGAGTAGGTCACGCCCGCCGGAACGGTATTCAGATAGTCGGCCCACTGCTTGAACAGAGCATAGTGGGCGTTGGCGTAGGAAGCGGCTTCGGAGGCCGACACGCGCTGCATGTAAGCGTCTGCCATGATCAGCATGTTGGCGGTCTCTTCGACCGGCATGTTCTCGCCGCCACCGTCATTGTGACCACTGGCGTTCGGATAGAGCTGCCCGAGGTCGTGCGGCGAGTACAGAGCCGGCCACTGACCTGACGCGGCATAGTCGATCACAGGCTCGATCAAGTAACGGACAAGTTCAGGATTAACGTAGAGGAAAGCCGGCATTGCAGGAAATAGAACGTCTACTGTCGAGACGTTGTCGCTGCTGCTGATTTCCTCAAGAAACAAGTAGGGGTTTTTTATAGTGCCCGTCAGTTCGGTCGCGGCGATCGCCTGCCGCAAAGAGAGTGCGATCAGTGCGGCGTAATTGGAACCGCCAACCGCCTCTGCCGCAGTGGCGAGCTTGGTATCGAACGTGTTGGCACGCTTCAGAGCGGCGGCCGCATCTTTGTAGGCAAAGGCGAGCAAGGCTTTGTATGACGAGAAATACTGTGTCCAAAGCTGATTCTCGGACGTTCCAAGATAGTTGATCGCCGGCGTCTGAACGCGCCCGAGCAGCAGGGTGAACGGCGTCGTCGCGGTCCTGCCGACGGTGCCGAGGGTCTTGGCAAACGCGAATACCGGGAATTCGTTGTTGATTGCGCGCGGCTGATTTGTGTCTTCGCTATTTGTCAGGACGCCGTTGGCGAGGAACTGGCTGCGAACGACCGTGTCCTGTCCGCTCTGGACCGTGACGCCGTTTTGGGTCTGAGCCGCCCAAAGCACCGTGCCCCAATCGGCAAAGTTGCCGGTTTGCTGAAACACGCTCGGATGGGTGGGCTTGATCGTCCACGCCGACAGCGTTCCGCTGGCCGCGCCGCCATCGCTGCCGAGCGAGATGGTTTGCGGCGCCCAGTTGACGTAGGCGGTTTCGTTGCCGCTGGCCCATTCGGCGGAGATATCAAAGTAGATGCTGACCTTGTGCGAGGCACCGTCAGCACTGACCGCGCTCACGTTGATATCGGACAGCGGTATGCTGAGA
>CAXUIA010000003.1:32365-34427 GCA_964250835.1 uncultured Acetobacteraceae bacterium
GAAAGTCAACCGTCAGGTTCACACCGCCGCCTTGAAGGGTGAAAACCGACTGGGTGGCCGTCGTCTTCAGCGATAACTGCGTCATCGTGTGCTGAACAGACGGCGTCGTGGACGGAGCGCCAAGGAACAGATAGCTCTGCCCGTCAATATAAGCGTAGCCAGTAAGCGCCTTGATCGAGCCGTCCCAATGCTGTGGCCACGTGCCGGGTAGAATACCAGAATTGTTTTTGAGCCAAAGGTTCAAATAGGGACCGCGCGTGATGAGCGGCGCGGCGGGCGGATGGACCGGCGTAAAGGATGAGGTCTGCGCAATTGCGCCGACGCATGGGCCGAGCGTCGTCGTCGCCAAAAGCGTCGCAACAAGCGCGCCGCGCCGAAGGGGCGCACGTCTGCAGTTTCCAATTATCATTGTTGTCTCCACGACATCGTTCAGGCCGCTGCATGGCGCGGCGCTTATTTGGTTATCCAGGGTAACCGGCACTCCGGCCGGCGGAACAAGTCACAGCCGCGGCGCATGGACCCTTCGGTCGTGACCGGCGTTCGAACAAGGCATCTGTTTCCCCTCATTGCTCACCGGCCAAGTCGGCCAGTGGCGGCTCGTAACGGCCTGAGGGGGTTCTAACTCATACATATTGTCGATGGTCTCACAAGGTCGTTATCTCAGATCCGCCTGGGCGGAAGCGTGGCGAGCGCACTCCAGCCAAAGGTCAACAGCGGCGTGGCGGCGACCGCGACAGCCGCAAGCTGATCGACGAGCTCGGGGCGAGTGACGTCCTTCATGTCGATGGGGCGGCTGACGACCCAGGAGGTGCATCTGATCGCGTCGGCGACCTCCGCTGTTGCCTCCGCATCGAAGCCGCGAGGCAGACGCGCCAGCATGTGCTCGCGCGAGAGCGGCAGGTCGCGCTCTTCCAGCGTCTCCTCGACCTCGAGCCACCGTTCGGGCTGGGCGGCGATCGCGGCGCGCATGGCCTGGAGCTGATCGGGTTCGGGACCGTAGAAACCGCAGGCGGCCATCGCGGCGTCCGCCCCGACTTGAAAGTAGAACAGGCCCTGACTGTGTTTGGTGCCGTCCCGCGTCCAGACGGCGCTCGCGGTGGTCTTGTAAGGACGTTTGTCTTTCGAAAAGCGAACGTCGCGGTTGATGCGGAACATCAACGTCTTTGCGTCGCCGCGCAGCGGAAGATCGTGCGCCACGAAGGCGAGTGTGAGTGAGGCGACGAGGCGTGCGAGCGGCTCGCGCACCTCGGCCTCGTAGACGGGTTTGTGCTGGAGAAACCACTCGCGGTTCTGAGCGCCGGCCAAACCACGGAAAAATGCCGGCAGGCCGGTTCCAAAGCCGGTGAACCCGGCGGGCGTCACTCCCACCGGCGGACGAACTGGGTGACGTCGTGCACCGGCGGGCGTTCCTCGCGTTCAGGGGTGCCCACCATCACCAGGCCGAAGCAACGCTCGGGTGAGTGGAACCCCAGTCCCTCGGCAAAGAACGTGTCGTATGCATTCGGGCCGGTGACCCATTTGCCGGCGAAGTTGAGCGCGTGCAGCGCGTTGAGCAGGTTCATGCCGGCGGCACCGACGGCCAGCACCTGTTCAACTTCCGGGACTTTGGGATGGTGAGGGTCAATACGGCCGCCGAGTGCGATGACCATCGGTGCGCGGGTCAGCTTTTCGCGTGCGCGGTCGAGGTCGGCGGCCGTGCTTTCGGGCGCGCGTCGCGCCAGCGCCGCCGCGCCCAGCTCGGCCAATCTGGCGAGACCGGCGCCTTCGATGACCAGAAAGCGCCACGGCCGCAGTGCGCCGTGGTCCGGGGCACGGATGGCGGCTTGGAAGATGTGGTCGAGCGCTTCGCGCGCGGGCGTGGGTGGGACGAGCTTGGATGACGACGCTCGCGTGAGAAGGGTTTTGATCGCGGTCATGACCAGCGCGCCTCCAGTTGGACCAGGCCGCGCAGCGTGGTGGTGTCGCGCCCCGCCGGACGGTCCTGTTGCGGAAGATGGAGGTTCGGCAGGAGGGCAAACAGGCGGCTGAACGCGCTCTCGGCCTCCGTGCGGGCCAGTTGCGC
>CAXUIA010000004.1:0-1506 GCA_964250835.1 uncultured Acetobacteraceae bacterium
GCCTGGGATCAGCAGCGCGCGGTTCATGGCTCACTCTCGCCGGTGACGGCCCCATCGTCTATCCCACCCTCCCGCGGTGTCGGAAGAGAGGTGAGGGTTGAGTTTCGTATCATTTGCGCAAAACGCCGAAGACCTCATGCTCTGGCGCGCGCTCCGTCAGGTTGAGCGCGGCTTCTGGATCGATGTCGGTGCCGCCGACCCGGACGAGATGAGCGTGACCCGCGCGTTTAACGACCGTGGCTGGGCTGGCGTAAACATCGAGCCGAGCGTCCACTATTTCGAGCGGTTGCGGACACGACGCACACGCGACGTCAACCTCGCGGTCGCACTTGGCGCGGCGCCAGGCAGCCGGCCATTCCACATCATCACGGGCACCGGCCTTTCGACCCTCGACGCCGACATCGCCGAACAGCACCGTCGTGCCGGTTTCCCGGTCGAGACCGGCACGGTCGAGATCCACACCTTGGCCGAAATCTGCCGGTGGCACGCGCCGGCCGACATCCACTTCCTCAAGATCGACGTGGAGGGCGCGGAGGCCGAAGTCCTCGCCGGCGCCGACTTCAATCACTTCCGTCCGTGGATTGTGCTCGTCGAGGCGACCCTCCCGCTCACGGCCGAGGAAAGCCACGCCGAGTGGGAGCGGATCCTGTTCGATGCCGGGTATCTCTTTGTCTGGTTCGACGGCATCAACCGCTTCTACGTAGCCCGCGAGCGCGAGGCGTTGGCGTCCTCGCTGCGCCTGCCGCCCAATCATCTCGACGACTGGATCACCGCCGCCGACCACGCGCGCATCGAGCAGGTGGCACAACTCACCGCGGAACTTGAAACGGCGAGGCGCGCCCAGACCCGCGCCGAACGCGAACGCGAGACCCAGACCGCAACCATCGCCGCCGTGCAGGCCGCACGCGACCACGCGCTGGCCCGACAAGCGGCGAGCGAGACCGAAGCGGCTTGGCTTCGACGCTCCCTCGCCGTCAAGCTCGAACCCGACCCGGTGGCTCCATCAGCTGCCGGCACTGTCCCGAGTGAGAACACCCGTCCGATCGCTCTCCAACCTCGCTTGCGACGACGTTTGCTGGTGTCCGGAGCTCGTTCGGCGTGGCGGCTGACCGGACCTCTCATCAGGCCGATCGCCTGGCGAGCCCGCTCCTTTCTCACAGCCGAGCTGCGCGCCGATCTCGACCAGATCCTTGCCCGTCAACCGCGGCCACCCGCTCCGGTTATATTACCGGGTTCGACGGCCAGCCGCCCTATCAAGATCGCCGAGCCTGAGCCGCGATCACCTGACATCCTGGCCGTCCACCAGTTTCACCCCTCGGTCACCTCAGGCGACGCCATAACCAATGGCATGCTCCTGCTGCGCCGGATCCTCCGCGAGCTCGGCTTCGACAGCCAGATTTTCGTCCGTCACCGAGATCCGGCGCTCGCCGGCGAAGTCTGGCTATGCGAAGACCTGCCGGATCATTCCCGGTATGTCCTGATTGTCCACCACTCGCTGGGCGACGC
>CAXUIA010000004.1:1516-6332 GCA_964250835.1 uncultured Acetobacteraceae bacterium
CGCCGATCCGGCGCCGATCGTGGACCTGCCGTGCCCGAAACTCCTGGTCTATCACAACATTACGCCGTCCAGCCTGCTCGGCGACCCCTTCATGCGCAGCATGGCTGAGCTTGGCCGTGAGCAGCTCATCGCCTGGCGGACGCGCTTCGCCTCCGCCATCGCCGACAGCGCGTTCAACGCGCTTGAGTTGACCCGTCTCGGCTATGCAACGGCACTCGCCTCGCAGACCCTGTTTGATCCCGACACGCTGATCGAGGCGGCTCGCGCGGTGACCAAGCGGCCCGCTGATGCCCCGTTCACCATCCTGTTCGTCGGCCGCATCATCGAGAGCAAGGGTCAAGCCGACCTGGTCGACGCCTTTGGGCAGTTCCAGCGACGCCATCCGGGTCCGTCTCGATTGGTGCTGGTCGGCCGGACCGGTGGAGGCGGCGAGGCCTACGAGGCGGAGATCAGGCGGCGGATCGTGCGTCATCATCTTGAAGACACCGTTATCCTGACCGGCGCAGTGGATGACGCGACGTTGCATGAATGGTACGGGCGAGCTGACCTCTACGCCTCGATGAGCCGTCACGAGGGCTTCGGCGTCCCGCTCGTCGAGGCAATGGCGCACGGCGTTCCGATCGCCGCCGTAGCCGCCGGCGCGCTTGCCTTTACGGTGGGCCACGCGGGTCTGATCGTCGACACGTTCGATCCGGAAGGGATGGTCGACGCGATGCTTGAGCTTGCCAACAATGGCGGTTGCCGCGAACGCGTCCTGGCGGCGCAACCCGAACAGCTCGCCCGCTTCCGTCTGCCGGCACAGTTGCCGTCGCTGGTTGAGGCGTTGGCGCTCGCCGGTGCCAGACGTCGCACTCCTGCAGACACAGACAACATCCGCCGGTCGCTGCATGTCACGCTCGCCGGCCACCTCAACGGCAGCTACAGCCTCGCCGCCGTCAATCGCGGCATCGCCCTGGCCTTGGACGAGGCGATACCAAATCGCCTCAGCCTACTGCCCGTCGAGGGCGCTGCAGGTGCCGCGCTGAAGGACGTGCCCGCGATTGAGTGGTCGCAGATCGAGACGCTCGTCGAACGCCAACCTCCCGTTGCCGCGCCCTCGGTACTCATCAGCCATCACTATCCGGTCTGGGTGCCGGACATAAAGGCCGACTTGCGGGCGGCACTGTTCTTTTGGGAAGAAACCCTTGTCCCTGAACAGACCGCAAGCCTTCTCAACGAGGGTTTCGACGCGGTCCTCGCCCCGTCTCGGTTCGTGGCGCGTGCACTCGCAGACTCCGGCGTCACCCGCCCGATCCGCATCATCGGATATCCTGTGAGCCTTTCCGCTCTTCTCGCGCTCCCGGCGCGTCCGTCGCCAGAACGCGGCGACGTCTTCACCTTCCTCCACGTCTCGTCGGGCTTCCCCCGCAAGGGCGTCGACGTGCTGCTGACGGCGTGGGTGCGTGCGTTCGGCGCCGGCGAAGCCGTCCGAATGGTGATCAAGACCTTCCCGAACCCGCACAACAACGTGGCCGCACGGATCGCGGACCTGCATGCACGACATCCCGGGATCTGCGAAATCATCCATCTCGACGAAGATTTGCCGGCCGAAAAGCTACTGACCCTCTACCAGGGCGCGGACGCGATGGTGCTTCCCACCCGCGGCGAGGGTTTCAATCTTCCGGCTGCCGAAGCCATGGCCGCTTGCGTGCCGCTTATCGTCTCAGCCGTAGGCGGACACCGCGATTTCATCGGCCCTGAAGATGCCATCCTGGTCGAAGGACGCCACGCCGGCTCGCGTAGCCACGTCGCTGTCGACGGTGCGCTATGGTTCGAGCCCGACCCGGACAGCCTGGTCGCCGCGATGCGGCAGATGGTCGATGCGCCTGAGGCGGCGCGAGCCATGGCAACCCGTGCGCGCCAATCCGTGCGCGAGCGCCTTGACCGGGACGCGGTCGCTGACCGTCTCGTATCCACTCTGGCGGAACTTCTTGGCCGCCAAGAGCCGCCATCGCCCACCCGGTTCGCCGTGATCACGAGTTGGGGCATTCGTTGCGGTATCGCCGAATATACAGCGTTGCTCCTGAACAATCTCCCCAGTGGCACGCCGCTCCCCGTCATCCTGGCCGACGACAGGATACCAACGTCGAGCGACGGCCTGACGGTTCTGCCGACCTGGACGATCGGCGATAAGTTCGACGCCTCAGCGCTAGCGGGCGGCATCGCCCGCAGCGATCCTCAAGTGCTGATGATCCAGCATCAACCCGGCCTGATCCCCTGGCCACAACTGCCGGTCCTGCTGACCGACCCGCGCGTCCGCGAACGAACGATTGCCATCACGCTGCACAACACGCGCGATCTGGAGCTGATGGAGGAGACCGATCGCGCAGCGTTAATCCAGTCGCTCGCGCGTGTCCGCACGGTGGTGCACACAGCCAACGATCTCGACCGCCTGCGCCGCTTCGACGTGGAGGCGACGATGATCCCGCACGGCGCCACGCCCGCTGACCCTGAGCGTAGGCCAGCCATCCGTCCGCTCCTTCGCACCCAGGCGCCACTGATCGGCACCTACGGCTTTCTGCTCGCGCCGAAGGGCTTCGGGCCGCTCATCGAAGCACTCAAGTTCGTTCGCCAGACCTGGCCCGGTGCCAAGCTTCGTATGGTGACCGCGATTTATGACGAGGGGCCATCGGAGGTGGAGCATCATGGGTTGCTCGATTTCGCCCAGAAGTCCGGCGTCGGCGCCGAGATCGACTGGCACACAGGCTTCCTTCCACGCGAGACCAGCTTGGAACTCCTGCGCGGCTGCGACCTCCTCGTGCTGCCTTACCGCCCGACTGGCGAAGCTGCGAGCGGCGCGCTCCATACGGCACTTGCGAGCCTGGTTCCGACCGCCGTCACCCCCGTCGACATCTTCGATGAGGCTGCCGACGCCGTCTGGCGCCTGAGCGGCATCGAGCCAGAGGCCATGGCGACCGGGATCACCATGCTGCTGCAGGACCCCGATCAACGTGCAGCACTTGTCGATCGTCAGGCGGCGTGGCTTGAGAAAAGATCATGGCAACGGATCGCGAAACGCACATTCGGCATGCTCAACGCCCTAGCCAAAGAGCACGCGAGCAGCCCGCCGTCTCGCGCGTGATCGGCAGGCGCCGAGCCGTCCCTGGCCCCCGCGGCAGCCCTGAATCAGTGGGCACGCGCCAAGCCAAATACCGTCAACTCAGACAATACCGTGTGTGCTGTCGGACAGGCAATCCGACACGGATCTGCTCTTCGCAAGTCGCGCATCTTTCCGACGTGGTTCCCAGCCTGATCGCCCTCCTGTTTGGGTTGCTTCGTTTTTAAGACGCCAACGCTCATTGAGCGTCGTTCTCACTGTCTACCGTGAAGTCAATCGATATGCGCTCGATCGGTAACGCGTAAGGCCAGCCAAGATCGGTCAATCACTTTGGCCCATTTAAAAGTCGTGATGCTGAACGTCCCTAGATGCCGGGGAGCTCGTTGACCGACACCACTCGCCATTGCCGCTCGTGCCGTTCCAGGATCGTCACCGATAAGTTCTGCACCGACAGCAACAACGCCTGATAGGCGCTCAGACCAAGCGCGTGCGCGACCGCGCCGCGGATGGCACCGCCGTGGCTGACTACAACCACCTCCCGTCCCTGGTGCGCGGCAGCCAGGCGTTCCATCGTCTGACCAACACGCAGGCACAATTGAGCAAAGCTTTCCCCACCTGGCGGCTGCTCGTCGGCCGAGACCGGCCAAAACGGATGGGCCGGCATTTCCAGGCGACTGGGCAACTCGGCATGCACCAATCCCTGCCAGTCGCCGAGATCCTGTTCAATCAGGCCGGGCTCAACCGCAAACTCCTCAGGCCGCCGGCGCCAGCGCGCGATCGCCTCAGCCGTGCGCCTCGTGCGCGACAGCGAAGTGACGACCCATGTTGCCTCTGCAGGCAGACGCTGGGCGAGTGCCTGATACATCGGCTCCTGCGCAAGCAGGCTCTCCGGGCAGAGTTGCACGTCGTGCACCCCGTAGAGCCGCGCGCGGGCGTTCTCTTCAACGAGCGCGTGGCGGACGAGCCAAAATCGTGTCACGCCGTGCTCAAGCGCTATGCTGTCCAGCATGGACGAGGTCAGCGCCACTGTTACCGAACCTCGTCGGCAGCGCCGTAGCTGGGCTTAGGATCATGCAGCTCCAGCAACACGCGGTGCCGGATCAGGAGTGCAACCTTGTCCAAACAGGCTTTCGCATCGGCAATCTCGCGCGCCACCCTTGCTCTATCGTCAATACCTTCATGTGAAGGTTCACCGGACACAATCCGTGCTCCGGCAGATATTCTGAGCGCTCCGGCCAGGCCGCCGAACCCATCGGCGACCGGAGCCGGCTGCCCGATGTGACATCGTAGTCTTGCCAGAAATCGCTCGGCTGCCGGTAGGTAAGCCGGCAGGGCGGCGCTGACGTCGGCATTGAGCCACTGATAGATTTGTCGAGTGGCATTTAAATCGGTCTGGGTCAAGCACCAGAAAAGGTATGATCGTCTGAATATCATCCCAGCCTGCCTGCGCGTCTCCTAGCGACGGGCGCTGCAGCACCGGTGCCTCGACTCGGAGCAGATTAGGATCAGCATCGATCGCTTCTGTAACAGCGTTTGTAAATTGCTCAAGGATCTCGCGCGTCCGCCAAACCGGCACCTTTGCAAAAGCCTCCATCTCGGCAATCGACGCCTGCCAGCGAAGCAGCATGCCGACGTTCGCGGTGGGCGACAGGTCATGCGCCGCACGCGTGTTCCTCGGCCAGTCTGGACCGCCGGTATAGTCGGCGAGACCTGCGGGTA
>CAXUIA010000004.1:6342-15076 GCA_964250835.1 uncultured Acetobacteraceae bacterium
CCAGTGCCGGCAGGAGAAGCGCGCCACAAAACGGCGGGCCGGTGAAGAACTTCGAGCCAGTCATCATCACTGTCCAACCGACCTCGACATAGGATCTTACCCGCTCGGCAGTCAGACGCGCCTGACAGGCGTCAACTACAACGTCGAGGGAGCCGCGATGGCGTCGTGCCACACGCGCTACGCACCCGATTGAGGGCGCCATCAGACCTGTCTTCGAAACGTCTAGGTAGTGGAGCAGGACTCTTCTGCCATCCGCCACTGCGTCTGCCACGATCCGCTCGCAAGCGGCATCGATCTCCGCCAACGGGAGGAGCGTGCCGTCTGAGCGACGAACAACGAGGTCGGTGCGTCTTGTCGTGTCCGGCATTCCGTCAAGCAGACCACCCTTGGCGACGGTGCTGCCGCGCGACGTGTCGCTCGCAAAATGTCGACCGATTGATGCGAGCGGGACGCCGCTGCCCGTCTCCTCGGGAGCGGTAACAACATTCACGATCGGCCGCGCATCGGCGAGCGAAGACATTGCGAGTGCGAACAGTTCGCAATCTGTCCCCGACGCCGTCAGAACGATCCCGGCATCTGGGGGAAGACTGAAATGCTTTGCGATTGAATGTCTGACCGCGTCCGCTTCAGCCCGGCCGGTCTGCTGCTCAGTCCCCTCCAGCAGCGCGCGAAGCATGCGCCGGCGTGCCGCTTCTGCCCCGGCGAAACCTCGTTCGGAGAGCGACGAGGCCGTCGACGACGCATAGGTCACTGCCCATGGACGCGGTCGATGGCTACAACCGTAGTGGTTAAGGTGAGTGAAAGGATCAGTGGCAAGCCTGGCATCTCCGCCAGACGCAAGAAGCTGTTCGACAGGGCCGAGACCCGACCAGGCGACCATCAGGCGGTCGATGGCTGACTCGTCGAGCCTACAGGAGGCGTCCTGAAGCGGCGCAAGACCTCGCCAGATGTCATGGAGGTTTGCTGACATTGGTGCATCGTCTGCCGCCATGTCGTCGACCCAGTCGGCGGGTGGGCAAGCCAGGCCGTCAAGGCGCCAAAACAGAGCGGCGACCCGAGCAGCTGCCAGGCCTGCCAGTGCCGGGGGAAGCCACCGGGACAGCAGCGAGATCTCGATCGCATGACGAAGATAAAATGCGCAGACCCGCCCGTCACCGACCGATCGCGGCCCAAGGATGATAGTTCCGTCTTTATCCACAAGGAACAAGGAACACGCGGGCGAGAACCGGACGCGCAGGCCTTCCGCAACAATCCGGAGGTCAGGTCGCTGGAGAGCCGCCAGTAAGGGAGCGTTCAAGCCTTCGGCATACACATCAATCTCCACCGATGGCGCGCGAGCCGCAAAGTGTCTGCACGTAGTACTTAGATCAAGTCATTGCGTCTTGACCATCCCACTCTCCTATTGGTTGTTGCCCTCCGCCGCCCAGAATGGCAGGTTGCGCCCGCCTTCGGAACGTCAGGGCGGCAACAGGATCCAGCATGCGCATTCTCCTGACCGGCGGTTGCGGCTTCATAGGTTCGGCGGTCGTGCGGCACCTGATCCGCCATACCGACCATTATGTCATGAACGTAGATGTCATGACGTACGCTGCATCGGAAGACTCGCTCGAAGAGGCGCTGGACCATCCGCGACATGTCCTCGTCCGCGCCGACATCACTGATCCGTCGGCCATCGGGCGTGCTTTCTCTCAAGCCGAGCCGGACGCGGTCATGCACCTGGCAGCCGAGAGCCATGTTGATCGATCGATCGATGGCCCTGCGCCGTTCATCCATACAAATGTCGTCGGCACTCTGGTGATGCTTGAGGCGGCTCGGACCTATTGGTCAAAGCTCGATGGACCGGCGCGGGATCAGTTTCGGTTCCATCATATTTCAACAGATGAAGTCTTCGGCGCGCTCGGACTGCACGATCCCCCATTCACCGAGACCACCGCCTATGACCCGCGGAGCCCGTATTCGGCGAGCAAGGCAGCGTCGGACCATCTCGTCCGAGCTTGGTTCCACACATACCATTTGCCGACTTTTGTTACGAACACGACAAACAACTATGGACCCTGGCACTTTCCTGAGAAACTCATTCCGTTGGTGACGATCAACGCGCTCGAGGGTCGTGACCTGCCGGTTTATGGCGATGGCTCCAACGTGCGCGACTGGCTTTTTGTTGAAGATCACGCGGAGGCCCTCGTCCAGGCCGTCGAGCGGGGAGCACCCGGAGAAACCTACGCGATTGGTGCGCGTCAGCCACGATCCAATCTTGAAGTTGTCCGCACCATATGTCGAGTGCTCGACGAGATCGTGCCCGATCCGGCCGGCCCGCGCGAGCGTCTGATAAGGTTCGTCAGCGATCGACCGGGTCATGACTGGCGCTACGAGATCGATCCGAGCCGCGCGGAGAACGCACTTGGCTGGCGCGCGAACCATGATTTCGAGCGCGGGATCCATCGTACTGTTCAATGGTTTGTTGACAACCGCCGCTGGTGGGAGGGCATACAGCAGCGGCGCTATGCCGGCCAACGTCTTGGCACGGCGGCGTGATGATGGCGCGCTTACCTTTGACGTCGATGAAGGGGATCGTGCTCGCAGGAGGGTCAGGCACTCGCCTGCATCCAATCACGCTCGCCAACAGCAAACAGCTTCTGCCGGTCTACGATAAGCCGATGATCTATTACCCGCTCAGCACGCTGATGCTGGCGGGTATTCAGGACATCATGATTGTTTCGACGCCAGCCGACCTTCCGCAATTCAAGCGGCTCCTGGGTAGCGGCGAGCACCTCGGCGTTCGCTTTCAGTATCGCGAGCAACCTAAGCCGGACGGTATTGCGCAGGCTTTCCTGATCGCCGATGACTGGCTGCAGAACTCTGCCTGCGCCTTGGCGCTTGGAGACAATCTGATATTTGCGGATCACCTCGGAGTGCTGTTGCGCGCCGCCGTTGCCCGTCCTGAGGGAGCAACGGTGTTTGCCTACCAAGTGCGCGATCCTGAGCGTTACGGCGTAGTATCGTTCGACGAGTCGAGCCGGGCTATCGAAATCGTCGAAAAACCGACGAATCCAAAGGGGAACTGGGCGGTCACCGGACTTTACTTTTACGACAGTCGAGTTGCCGAATTTGCCCGCTCAATTAAGCCATCACCGCGCGGCGAACTCGAGATTACCGATCTTAATCGGCTTTATCTGGAGGAAGGCTCGTTGCATGTCGAGCGGCTCGGCCGTGGCTGCGCATGGCTTGATGCAGGCATGCCCGACAGTCTCCTGCAGGCGGCGACTTTCGTGCAAACCATCCAGGATCGGCAGGGCATGCTGGTTGGATCTCCCGAAGAGGTCGCCTTTCGGATGGGGTTTATCGACCGCGATGCGCTTCGCGAGCGAGCGCGCGCGCTCAACAAAACCGAGCTCGGACGCCTCCTGGGAGAACTCGCCGACCACGCCTGATTAAGACGGAGACGATGATGAAGGCAGAGCGGCTGGCTATTCCGGACGTCATTCTGATCACACCGCCTAAGTTCGGAGATGCGCGAGGATTTTTCTCCGAGACGTTCAACGCGCCTCGATTTGCCGAAGCCGGCATCTCGCTCCCGTTTTTACAAGACAATCAGAGCTTGTCCGCCAAGCGCGGGACCATACGTGGCCTTCATTGCCAGCTTCCGCCGCATGCTCAAGGAAAGCTCGTTCGAGTGACGAAGGGTGCGGTATGGGACGTTGCTGTGGACGCACGCGTGGGTTCCGCCACGTACGGAAAATGGGTCGGCGCAGAACTATCGGCCGAGAACTGGTCGCAGCTCTGGGTTCCTCCGGGCTTCCTGCATGGGTTTGTGACGCTCACCGACGACACCGAATTTGTCTATAAATGTACGGACGTTTATGACAAATCCTCTGAGCGGGCGGTGATTTGGAACGATCCTGACCTCGCCATTGCGTGGCCCATTGCCGAGAACGAAATCCTACTTTCCGACAAAGACAAGGTAGCCGCGTCTTTCAACGATAGCCATGGCTGGTTCACGCTCTGATGACCGATAGGATCTTAGTCACCGGCGGTAATGGTCAGCTTGCCACTTCGCTCGCGCTCATTGGTGGCGCGCGCGTGCATCGCGTTGGTCGTCCCGTCTTTGACTATGACCACCCGGATTCCATTGACTCAGCGTTTCAAGCAGCGGAACCGTCAATCGTGATCAATGCAGCCGCGCATACGGCGGTTGATCTTGCCGAAAGCGAACCGGAGGCGAGCGCTCGCGCCAATCACCACGGACCGCGTCGTCTGGCCGAGCTCTGCGCCCAAGCCAACGTGCCGCTGATCCATGTGTCGACTGACTATGTCTATGACGGCACGAAGGGTCAGCCTTATACCGAGGTCGACGCGACATCGCCGACTGGTGTCTACGGTGTGACCAAGCGTGAGGGCGAGGCTGCTGTCCTTGCAGCTCACGCTCAGACGATCGTTTTGCGGACGTCGTGGGTGTTCTCTCCATACGGCCGCAACTTCGTCAAGACCATGCTGAACGCGCAGCTCAAGACCAACAAGCTGAGGGTTGTCGCCGATCAGTACGGGTCTCCGACCAGCGCTCCGGATCTCGCGACAGCCATTCTGGCCATCGTCGACATCGTCGAAAGCTCCGGTTTCAAAGCCGAATATGCGGGCATCTATCATGCCGCGAACAAGGGTTTCACCACTTGGCACGGCCTGGCGACCGCGACGTTTGAGGAGGCGCAGCGTCACGGCCGGACAATGCCAGAGGTCGCAGCGATTAGCACGCAAGACTGGCCGACGCCGGCCAAACGACCGCCCGACACGAGGCTAGACTGTGGCAAGCTTGGTGACATTTTTGGGGTAAGCCTTCCCGAATGGCGGCCAAGTCTTGCGCGGACTGTCGACGAGGTCTTGACGGCGGCCTGACGTGAACGGAGTGGCTATCGTTCTGTCGACTTACAACGGCGAACGTTTCATTACCGATCAACTGGAAAGCTTTCGTACGCAGACCTATACGAACTGGCGACTGTTCTGGCGTGACGACGGCAGTTCCGATCAATCCTGCGATCTGGTCGACGCCTTCGGCATTTCGCTTCCGCCTGGACAATGTGTGTTGCTCGACGATGGGCGTCGTCATCGCGGGATCGCCGGCAGCTTCCTTTGGCTTCTTCAAAGGTTCGTGGCGACGGGCGCGGACGATCTCGTCGCCTTTGCCGATCAGGACGATATCTGGCTGCCAGAAAAGCTTGCGCGTGCCGTCGAGGCGTTGAGACGCTGCCCTTCCCATCTACCCGCACTGTACTGCGCTCGTCAGATGCTCGTCGATCAGCAGTGTCGAACGCTCGGTCCATCGCCTGAAACGCGCCGGCCTCCGGGCTTTCCCGCGTCACTGGCGCAGAACATTGCGACCGGCTGCACCGTAGTTCTCAATTCAATTGCCGCTCGTCTGATTGCTTCACTCGAGCCGCCCTCCAGCACGCTGCATGATTGGTGGTCGTATTTGGTTGTAACCGCGGCAGGAGGTCAGATTCTGGTCGATGGCATACCGACCGTTCTCTATCGGCAGCATGGCGGGAACGCGGTTGGCGCGTCGCGGACTGCAGTGCGACGAGGAGCCGCGGCACTTCGGCGAGGTCCAAATGACTTCATGACGCTTCTTCAGCAACACGTGGCAGCCCTGCGCGCCGCCGGGACGGCACTGCCGCCCGCTGCATCCGGCCGTCTCGCTGCTATCGAGCGTGCCTTGCGCGGAGGGCTTTCAGGACGATTGCATGTTCTGAGAGAGCTTCACTTGGACCGGCAGACATGGGCGGAGACGGCGGTCTTCAATCTCTGGTTCATGATTGGCTGACTAGCGCTTTCAGGGCGCTCGCCATGTGACAAGGCACGTGAGCTTGCGCCTCGAGCGGAGGGAGCAGGGGTAGTCGGATCGCACGTGACAGGAGCTGGAGCGGCCCCAAACCAGCGCCGTAGACCGCGTCTCCGACAACAGGGTGCCCGAGAGCGGCGCAATGCGCCCTGATCTGGTGCGTGCGGCCCGTCAAGGGTGTGAGTTCCAGCCAGGTATGCCGACCATCCGTCTTGATCAGGCGCCAGCGTGTGACGGCAGGTGCGCCATCGGAGGTTGGCTCCATCCGCCAAAAGCGCCCGCGCTCAATACGACTGAGAGGCGCCGAGATCTGGCCCGCTGAACAAGACGGCACTCCGTCAACGACAGCCCAGTAGGTCTTTTCGGCTCGACCGCCAGCGAAGCAAGCCTGGGCGGCGTGTAATGCGGAGCGACGTAGTGCCACAATGAGGCAACCTGCGGTGTCTCGATCCAGACGGTGCGCGAGCCAGGGTCCTTTTTTGAAGCGGCCGAGTTCGCCGAACCTGTCCTCGACACTGACGCTATGATCGTCGCGTCCCGAGTGCACCGGAACGCCGGCAGGCTTGTCGATCACCGCAAACCTCGCGTCGCGATAGATGATCTTGAGAGGCCACCGGTTACGCAACTCGATATCAGCACGGTGACTGTTGCAGGAGTGGATCGGCCTAGTCAAAAATTTCGATCCTTGGGTCTATCCTGTGGTCTATTTGCAGTCGGACCGCCAGCCGCCTAGCGAACTCATCAACGTTTGCGCCGTCAGGGCCACGCACAAATGCTAGAAGAGGTTGACCACCGCGACGAAGACAGCGCGTGTCCAGAAAACACTCGTTGAGCCGCGCACAGATGTCGGCGTCATCGTAGTCGTCGGTAAGTGGCAACCTTAGTGCCGATAGCAGTCGATCATCACCGGTCTCGACCGCGTTCGAAACGAGTAAACCATTCGCGAAAACAAGCAGGAACGGCATCCCGAGAGTCGGTTCGGACAGATAGGTGCGCAGCGCGTCGATCCGTTGCGGCAGCCCGTCAAACCAGCAGAAACTCATCTCAATATAGGAACGGCCAAGTAGACGCAGACGGGCGATGTCTTGACGCAAGGCCGCCTTGAGGCTGGTGATTGCCGGTTGGCGATCACGGTTTTCGAGATAGTGGAGCAGAGGGTTGTTGGCGACGGGGTCTCGGCGGCCAACACCGGCCATGTGGCGCGCCGCGTAGAAGGCGGTGTCGAATTCTGCCGAGGGATTAACACCTTCGGCCGCGCCGAAACGCATGTAGTGCTCAAATGGGTCGACCTTCCGGTAGACGATGTCTCGACGACGCGCTCTGTAGTGGGCCGGGTCGAACTCGGGTAATGGACTGATGTCTTCTTCGCGCCGGCGTTCCAGGAAGTAGCGTAGAGGATCAGTGTCTGGTGAAAGCTGCCGGCTTCGCCGGACCCAGGACGGATCGAAGTGCCGTGAGGGCCGCACGCCCGAATTTCGATAATGGACGTAATGCAGCAGCGGATCGGTGTCCTCGTCTTCCCGCATGTAACGCGCGCGATACCAGACCGGGTCAAAGTAGAAGTTCGGTGCCCGATGTTCACGCCAACCATATTCAACATAGTGGCCGAGCGGATCAGTGCCGGAGATGGCCACGTCAGGTGAGCTGACGAGGTAGTGGTCGCGGTCGAAAAGCCCGAGTTGCTCAATCAGGTCGGCATGTTCGGCAAGCGAGAGCGGCCTGTGCAGCGTATGTTGGCGCGTCGGCTTGTCAGGCTGGATCACGGTTAGGCCAAGTGCAGCGACGGCGGTGGAGAGATCGGCCACCGGACGATCTGCTCGCGCGACGCGGGCTACCACGCTTCGCCTGGAAATGAACACGCCAGGTAGCGAAACGCCGCCCACCTGCCGGTCGGTAAACCACCCAAGTAAGCGGTCGATCGTTGCTGGCACAGGTCTCGGTTCACGTTCATCGAGCAGCAAAAGATATTCGTCCGATTGCCCACGACAGATCGACTGTGCGAGCGCCCGTGGATCAGCCGCCTGGTTTTGGCTGATCGTCCGGATGGAGATCGAGAGTTCTTGCGCAAGGTGCCGGTCTGGTGCCTTTTCATCTAGAAGAACGGGCGACGTGCTGATGACATGCGTCATGCGTCGCGCGTAGCGCTGCAGCAGGCGGACGACATCATCGAGGCTGGCGCTCCTGTCTTGCCAGACTTGCAGCAGAAGCGACTTCCGCACGGCGAACGGAGGAGCAGGCCGAAGCGGTGTCGCGCCGAACGAGACGACATCAGGCGGCTCGTTGCTATCGACAGCGCGCGCGACGGCAAGCAGGGCGTCTGGCGCAAGCGACATGCCAGGCGGGAGCAGGACGATCCAGGCACCGGCAGCCGCCTCGCTCGCCGAGATCGCGAAAGGCACCCCGGGCACGGCATCGACCAGCTTGGCACGCAGATCATCGCCGCGCCTTGCGGAGCGAGCATCCGCGTCGTCCGGCGGGGGGTGCTCTCCGACGATGCACGCTTCCCAGAATGGATAAATCTGAGCGCGCAGCGCGGCATCGGGAGCGCGGTCGGTGATCACGCTGAAGGTAGGCAGGCGTGCTGGCCAGGCGACGTCCGCCCGTGCGCCGTCCGGTGCGACGAAGAGGGCCACACTCGCGAGGGCCGTCGAGGCGAGCCCGTCCTGCGCTCCATGGGTCTGTTCGAGCGAAGCGAGCCGTTGACGGATGATCGCGCCAATTGCAGCCGGACTGAATGCGTCCGCCATTCGTTGCTGCCCGTTGTCGATCCGCGAGCAGGATCGCGGCGCCTGAGCTGCGACATCTCTCATCGAGAGCACCAGCTCAGTCATGCCCGGCTCCGCCCAGACGGCATGCTGCAGGTAAGGAACGGTCCGGCGCTCTACTTCGACGAGGCGATAC
>CAXUIA010000004.1:15086-16365 GCA_964250835.1 uncultured Acetobacteraceae bacterium
GGATGGGGAACGCGGTGTCGTCGTCGAGGAAGTCGCAACTTCCAGAGTAATTAGTCCCAATAACGGCCCGCCCGGATGCTAATTGTTCGGCGAGATTGAGGCCGAAGCCTTCCGACCGATGCGGCGAGACGAGCGCATCGCACGCCGACTGCAACGCGGCATGATCCTTGTCGCTCAGCCGCGCTCCGATCACGTAGATATTGGCAGCACCCCGCCTCGCTGCGAGTAACCGCAGGGAGAGATCGTCGGACGCCCCATGATGTTTGATGACGAGAACGCGGGACGGGTCACGCCCGAACGCCGTGTGGAACGCCTCTATGGCCACAAAGGGGTTCTTGCGCTGTTCGGTGCTGCCGGCGTCGAAAGCAAGCAGGAAGATGAAGGCGTGACTTGGCAATCCGTAAGCGGCGCGCGCTGCGTTGCGCTCGATCTCGGCGGCGGCGAAGACCGGGAGTGGCACCAGGTGCACCGGCACGGGCGAAACCGAAGCGATCGAGCGAAGCTCAAACTGGCTGTTGGTCCAGACCTCGTCGACGAGGGCGAAGGATGCCTGCCAGTCGGCGCGGAAGGCGGCGAGCTCCCACGCCCAGACGGCGATCGTGTAGGCGGAATCAAAGGTGCCGTCAGGATAGAGACCTACCAGCCTGCGTATCTGGTCGGCGTTGGCGAGCACGAGGTTAACGCGGTAGCGGATCGGCGAGGCGAGTTGTTCGACCGACAGGCGTGCCTGCCCGCTTTCCACGTCGTAGGGATGGATGTCGTGCGGAAGGCCCACGGCTCTGATCGCCGCAAGCAGGTTGCGAGCGGCCGTGCCAAGGCCGCTGATCGCGGCAAACGGTCCGAAGATGTTCAGTCCGAATGGCCGGGATGTCAGTTCGCGGGCGTTGACTTGGCGTGGCGCGGTCCGGCCAAGACCCGGCGGATAACGCCCCTGCAGATGGCCGACGCTTGTCCAATGCCGCCAGGCGCCTTCGATGTCGAAGCCGATTTCGGCGCGTACATCTTCGTTGACGTAAAGGTAAGACGCGCCGTCGAAGGCGCGCTCGTCGCGGCCGAACTCGTCAAGCCCGAGCCTGATGGGAGCGGCGAACTTCATGCGTGCAGCCGGGAGAGAAATGTTCGCAGACGCTCGCTCCTGGGAGCGTCGAAGATCTGTGCAGGCGAGCCGTCTTCGACCAGTTCGCCCGCGTCCATGAACAGCACCCGGTCAGCGACACGACGCGCAAAGCTCATCTCGTGGGTGACGACGAGCATGGTACGGCCCTCGCCCGCGAGGTCC
>CAXUIA010000004.1:16375-21052 GCA_964250835.1 uncultured Acetobacteraceae bacterium
TTTCCGGATCGAGCGCCGACGTGGGCTCGTCGAGCAGCATGATGCGCGGTCGCATTGAGAGCGCGCGCGCAATCGCGACCCGTTGCTGTTGGCCGCCCGATAGTTGCGCGGGATATTTGCCGGCTTGTTCCGGCACGCGGACGCGGGTGAGGAACTCCATCGCGGTTGCCTCGGCGTCACGCCTGGCGAGACCGCGCACGCGCATCGGAGCAAGCGTGCAGTTCTCCAGCACCGTCATGTGCGGAAAGAGATTGAAGCTTTGGAAGACCATGCCGACCTCGCGCCGCACGCGTGCGAGCGCGGCGCGATCATCCGAGAGTTCCACGCCTTCGACCGCGATGCGTCCGCTGTCGTACGGATCGAGACCGTTGATCGTGCGGATCAGGGTCGACTTGCCGGAGCCGGATGGGCCGCAGATGACCACTCGCTGGGAGGCTTCGACGGATAGCGAGACGTCACGTAGAGCGTGGTGATTACCGTGCCACTTGTTGACGCGCTCAATGATGATAGCGGGTTGCGACATTCCGCCATCCTTGCTGAGGTCGGCGCGGAGGGAAAGCGGGCTTGCCCCGATCGGGCCTGCCCGCCTGAGTAACCTCGTTGATCGCGCGCGAGCGGCGGCCGCCCGGTGGCTGCGCGTAGAGTTGCAGCTTGTCAGAACCTCGCTGACCGCCGAGCGCGCGTCATCTCATAGGTCGGCTGGAACGCGTGCGCGATCGGCAATCGGGCGCGAACTCTGCGAGCATCTGTCAGTAGGGTAGCATGGGTCTCAACCTGCAGGTCGATCCGCGCCGCCCCATGGCAGGCGCACTCGGCAGCACCGGCGATGAATTCAAAACCGGGGCGGTCACGCGCGTGTACATCAGCGCGCTTTGATGAACGACGAGCAGCTCCATGCATGCGACTTTAAGTATGGACTGGCTCTCTGCACGCCTGCCGAGGACCGCAAACTCCTCGGGTTACAAGCCGAGGTCGCCCTGCAGGCCGGAGCTCGTTACGGCCCTGACGTCCCGTTCGCCGTCGGCGAAGCGCAGTCTGAGCGCGCGACCAGCGATCACGGAAGCGGCGCGTGTCACAGGATGACCGGAACTGTCGCTTACCATGGCGTAGCCGCGCGCCAGCACCGCCTCGTGGGAGACCGACGTGAGGCGCGCAGACAGCCCCTCAAGGCGTGCACGCTTCTCACGCAGGTTGGCGAGGAGAGATGCGGCCGACAGCGCCACCCGATCCGCGCTGTGACTGCTCCGGGCAAGACGGGCGGCGAAAGCTTGATCGAGATGCAAGCTGGCGAGCCGCCACTGGGCGCGGCGCGTCGCTATCAGATCACGTGGTCGCGGGAAATGACGTTCGGCGCTCAGCAGCGCCGCGCGCTGTGCCGCGAGCAGGTTCGGCAGAGCCAGCACCAGCCTGTGCGCCCGCTCATCGAGCCGTTGACGGCTTTGTCCGACCAGGCTCGGCAGATCGGGCAGGCGCTGGCCAGTACGCTCGAGACGTCCCTGGGCCAGCTCCAGCGCACGGGCGAGACCGGCCGCGAGACGTGCCGCACGATGGGCTAAATCGGCCACCAACTCCGAACGGACCGGAACGGCGAGTTCGGCTGCGGCGGTGGGGGTCGGTGCGCGACGATCGGCCGCGAAGTCGATCAGCGTGGTGTCGGTCTCGTGACCGACGGCGGATATCAGCGGGATCAGACTGGCGGCGGCCGCCCTGACAACCTCCTCGTCGTTGAAGGCCATCAGGTCCTCGAGGCTGCCGCCGCCTCGGGCGACGATCAGGACGTCAGGTCGCGACGGGTCGCCGACGACCGCGAGACAGTTGAAGCCGGCGATGGCGGCCGCGATACGCTCCGCCGCACCTTCGCCTTGGACCGGCACCGGCCAGAGCAGGATCGGGCGCGAAAAGCGTCTGGCAATCGTTGTGCGGATGTCGTGCAGCACCGCACCTTGGGACGATGTCACCAGACCGATCAGCGATGGCAGCCGCGGCAAAGCGCGCTTGCGCTCGGGATCGAACAGGCCTTCGGCGGCGAGCTTGAGGCGAAGGGTTTCGATGCGGGCGAGCAATGCACCCGCACCCGCATAGTCAAGGCGCTCGATGACGAGCTGATAGCTTGAGCGTTCGCCGTAGGCGGTGACGCGGCCGGTGGCGATCACCTCCACACCGTTCTCCGGCTTCAGGCCGAGCTTACCTACCGCCATGCGCCAGACGACGGCGGCCATCTTGGCGTTCTCGTCCTTGAGCGAAAGATAGAAGTGGCCGGAAGGATAGCGTTTAAGTTCGGTGATCTCGCCGCGCACGCGCACGCGGCCGAAACTGGTCTCCAACGTGCGCTTGACGGCGCCGGAGATTTCCGAGACCGAATATTCCGGGACGTTGGCTTCCATGCGGGGGAGTTTAGCGCAGGGGAGAGCGGGGCGCTGCCCCGGACGCCGCCAGGGCAGGCGCCCTTGTATCCCGTGACTGAGGATCGTGGCAGATGCGGGTTCTTGTGGTCGGATCGGGAGGACGGGAGCATGCGTTGGCGGTTTCGCTGGCGCGCTCGGCGGAGGTCATTTCGGCGCCAGGGAACGCTGGAACCGCGCTGGTGGGCGCGAACCATGACGTCGATGTGGGTGATGTAGACGGTTTGGTGGCGCTGGCGCACCGGTTGCGCGTCGACTTGGTGGTGCCTGGGCCTGAGGCGCCTTTGGTGGCAGGGATTGCGGATGCTTGCGCGGCCGCCGGCATCGCCTGTGCCGGACCGAGCACGGCCGCGGCACGTCTGGAGGCAAGCAAGGCCTTTGCGCGCGAACTTGCGGAAAGCGCCGGTGTGCCTGGGCCGCTCTGGGAGCAGTTTACGACGGTCGACGATGCTGTTGCGTTTGTTCGCCGTCGCGGAGCGCCCATCGTGGTCAAGGCGGATGGGCTCGCAGGTGGCAAGGGGGTCGTGGTGGCCGCGACCGTAGACGAGGCTGAGATGGCGATCAGGCGGCTCGGCGCGCCTCTGGTGATCGAAGACCGCCTGGAGGGTGATGAGGTCTCGTTATTCGCACTGTGCGACGGGACGGACGCGATGCTGTTGGGTGCAGCGCAAGACCACAAGCGGCTCGGCGACGGCGATACCGGCCCGAATACCGGGGGCATGGGCGCCGTCACGCCGCCCGCCGGGTTCGGTCGTGCCGCGCAGCATGCGGCGTTGCACGGCTTCATCCTTCCCGTTTTGGGGGAGATGGCGCGGCGGAAAACACCTTATCGCGGGGTGCTGTTCGCGGGGCTCATGATCACATCGGGCGGCCTACGGCTGATCGAATACAATGTGAGGCTGGGCGATCCGGAGGCGCAGTGTCTGCTGCCGCTGCTCCGCTCCGACCTTGCGGCGGCTTTGATGGCGTGTGCCACCGGCCGGCTCGGCAACGCGCCGTGGCAGTTGGCCGACGAGGCATCGGCTGCCATCGTGCTTGCAGCACCAGGCTATCCAGATACGCCGCGGGCGAGCGTGCCGGCCGGGATTGCGGCGGCCGAATCGATGCCTCTGGTGCACGTCTTTCGTGGTGGCGCCGGACGGGTGCTGACTGTCCAGGCGAGTGGGCCCGATTTGTCGCTCGCACGTGATGCGGCCTATGCGGGGGTCGCGAAGATCGACTGGCCTGAAGCGGTGTTCAGGCGCGATATTGGGGCTCGGTCTCTCAGGTGACAGCGTTCAGGTGGAGACGGGCGGGAAACGCTGCTCGTTGATGGCCATCTTGGCGCGTACGGCCTGGGCCAGATCAATGCCGAGCATCTCGACCAGAAGGATCAGGTAGGATAGGACATCGGCGCACTCGGATTGCACGACGGCGATATTGTCGCGCGCCCAGACATCAAAGTCCTCGTCGGACTTCCACTGGGTGAGTTCGAGAAGTTCGGCGGCCTCGACGGCCACACCGACGCAGAGACTTCGCGCTGTGTGTAATCGTCGCCAGTCTCTACGGTCACGAAACTCCACGAGCGAGGCCGCGAGTTCGCCCAGTTCGCCGGGCATCGGTTAACCCGACAGCATGCTTTCGAGCAGCTGGCGCGCTTCCGCCCGGTCGCACTGCTTGACTGCCGAGACTTCCGACGCGAGCCGTTCCATGCCGGCTTCATAAAGCGTTCGCTGACTAAAGCTGCTCTCTGAACCCTCTTTGCTTTGCTGCAGATCGCGAACGACCTCGACGAGGGTCTTGAAGTCTCCCGAGTTGATTCGGAGTTGGTAATCCTGGAGGCGCCTTGACCACACCGCTCGGCTAACGCGTGGACGGCCGGTGAGCGTTTGCAGCAGCTTGTCCATCTGCTCGGGCGAGACGAGCTTGCGCAGGCCGGATTTGTGGGCGGAGGCGACTGGGATGCGGAGCGTCATCGCGTTGTCGGCAAAAGCCACGTGGATAAGCTCGAGATCGTGGCCGGCGACATTCTCCACGCCGATCTTCTCGACCCTTCCGACGCCGTGGGCGGGATAAGCCACGAGATCGTCCAGCTGAAAGCTTTCCGATCCCGGCACATGGCGCAGCTTTGCCGTTGCGGCAGCCGCATCACGCGCCATTGCGGCGGTCTCGACCTTTCTTTGAGCCATAGTTGCCATATTTTAGGACACCGACAGGTCTGTCTCGTTGACGACCCGCTCATGGCCGTCAAAGACGTGTTTGAGATTACCCCGCAGACGTTTGACCAAATGCTTGC
>CAXUIA010000004.1:21062-33760 GCA_964250835.1 uncultured Acetobacteraceae bacterium
TGTTTGATCCGATATTGGATGCCGCTGCCGGCGAGAGGCAGGAGGCGCGTGATTTTGTAGTCGCCACGTGGGGCGTCAACAAACTTGTTATCTGTCTTATAGATCACGACATCGCCCGCTGCAAACCTGTGACGCTCCATCTCCAAGCCTCCTGCTTCGTGCGATGTTCTAAGATGGGGATGCGGTTTGATTTTGCAAAATTATGTCCGAACAGGCTGTTTGGCAGCTTAGTCCAGCGGGACGGCGCTGATTGAGTTGTATGGCGAGCCGCCCGTACTGAGGGATTTGGTGGACCAGACGAGATAGACGAGAACTCGTTTCTCGGGATCGTAAAGGCGCGAAATTCTGAGCTGCTTGAAGAAGAAGCTCTGGCTGATGCCGAAGACGACTTCGTTGGGCGGGAGATTGCCGTGCGGGACGACTTTGCCTGTGGCGCGGCAGGCGATCGAGAAGCGGCTCGGGTCGGTGGCCACACTGAACGAGCCCGAAATGCCGCCAGTCGAAGCGTGCGACATGTAGCACGAGACGCCGTCCACTTTGGGGTCGTCGTAGCGGTCGACGACGATGCGGTCGTTGGCGCCCAGCAGCCGGAACGTGGTGCTGACGTCGCCGATGTGTTTGGCGTCCTGAGCAAAGGCTGGAGTGGCCAGAAAAAGGAGCAGGATTATTCGCAGCATGAAGCCTCCGGCGGGTCTGGGAGCACTGCTCCCAGCGGGGTTCGGGGCAGAGCGCTGACCTTACCTTAGACTAGACCCCCAACGCCCGCTTTTCCCGAAGAAGGCGCTCCAGCCCCAGGCCGCCCCGAGATGCCGCAGGATCTGAAAGGTGAACGGCTCGGCCAGCAGGGCGAGCACGGCGAATGCGCGGCCGCCCGGCGGTGCGGTGCCGACCCAGCGCCGGTAAAGCGAGAGCCCCCGCAGCAGGAAGGCGGCGTCGAGCAGGATCTTGCCGCCGATGATCGCTAGGATGCCGAGCGAGAGATGGAGGTGGCCGGTTAGTGCCGTGCCGGCGAGGACCGCGATGGCGGTCAGGCCGTAGATCGGCTGCATCGTGTCGACCGCTTTGACGGGAAGCATGAGCATGCCGAGCCGGCCGAAGCGCGGATTGCCGATCATGTCGCGATAGCGATACTGGGTTTGCAGGAAGCCGCCGAACCAGCGCCGACGCTGGCGGAGAAAGTCGATCAGCCGACCTGGGGCGGAGGTAGTGGCGGTGGCCTCGCCCAGGACACGCGTGTGCCAGGCGCGCCCGGTGAGCACGCCGTGGCGGCGGAGACGATGGATGAGCTCGTAGTCTTCGACGAGGCAGTTCGGATCGAAACCGCCCACTTCGACCACGGCGTCGCGCCGGAAGCCGGCGAATGCACCCGAGATGAGCAGGAGGCAATCTTTCTGCATCCAGGCGCGACGCGAAAGGAAGTTACGAACGTATTCGTAACGTTGGAAGAACTCGAAGAGATGATTGCCGGTCGTCGTGCCGCAGACCGGGATGAGCACGCCGGTCGCGGCAACCAGGCCCGGTTCGGCCGCGAAAGCGCGGGCCATCGCCTCAATCGCGTCCGGGGCAAGCCTTGTGTCGGCATCGACCGTGAGCACGAGCGGGGTTTCGGTGACAGCGATGGCGGCGTTGAGCGCGCGCGCCTTGCCGCCGTGCGGCAGACGCAGCCAGCGGAGTGAGGGAAGGTTGCGCGCAGGTTCGCTCGCCGAACCCGGTGAGGGCGGGAGAATGCCGTATGCCTGGGCGAAGACATCCGCTGTCCGGTCAGTGGAGCCGTCGTCCGCTACGATGATGGATGCCGGCGGTACGGTCTGCGCCGCCAGCGCGGCGATCGATCGCTCCACCACCGCGGCCGCGGTGAATGCGGCCAAGCTGATGGGGACGGGCGGCAGTGCGGACGGAAGGGCAACCGAGCGAAGTGGCGTGATGTCGCGTATGTTCCACCAGACAAACAACATCAGCAGCGCGTCGTAGGTGACGTAAACGATGCCGACGGCCCAGACCAGGAGGCCGTGCGGGACGAAAGCGCGCAGGCAGAGAAGCACCCATAGGATCGTGACGGCGCCGTGGATGAGAACGGGCCGGAGCGGCGACTTGCCGGAAGCGAAGAACGGCGTCGCTGCGGCGCGCGCTACGTCCAGGCTGGTTGAGGGAGGCGCATCGTATGGCATGAGATGAGACTTGTTCCCTCCGGGCGGCTGCGCAACTGTCGTGCTATGGCCGCCGCGCGCTACACCAATGTTGCTGTCGTTCTGCACTGGCTCGTCGCCGCGTTGATCGCGTGCAACCTGGTGCTGGTATGGGCCGTGGGTTCGCTGCCCGGTGTTTATACACGAGCGATTATCGACACCCACAAGTCGTTTGGACTGACTATTCTGGGGCTCGCGATTATGCGGCTGCTGTGGCGCTGGTCGCATCCGCCGCCGGCGCTCGATCCGTCCACGCGGCGCGTTGAACGCCGTGCCGCCCATGCGGTGCATGTGACGCTGTATGTTCTGATCTTCGCGATGCCGCTGTCAGGGTATATCCACGACTCGGCTTGGCGGGGTGCTGCTTCGCATCCGCTTCGGCTGTTCGGCTTCATTCCGTTCCCGCGCATCGCGCCGCTGATGGATCTGCCGCCACACGAGCGCGACCGGGTGCACGACCTGTTCTTCGCCGTGCACGCTAATGCTGCCTACGTGTTGTACGCACTGGTGGCGCTTCACGTCGCCGGTGCGCTTAAACACCAGTGGATCGACCGCAAACCGGAGCTTCAGCGCATGTGGCTTGCGCGGCTTCAGGATGATGTGCGCCCGGGACGCGCCAGGACGGGGTCGGGCTTGTAGCTCTCCGGGAATACCGTCTTCAGTGCCTGGACCTTCGGCAGGTCGTTGTAGGCGATGTAAGGGTGATCGGGGTGGTGGACCAGGAAGTCCTGGTGGTAAGCCTCCGCCGGATAGAAGCCTTGGAGCGGATCGACGCGGGTGGCAATTGGGCTCGAGAAGACGTGCGCCTGATCGAGCTGGGCGATGTAGCGCGCGGCGAACGCGGCGTCGGCGGCATTGGCGGTCCAAATTTCAGAACGGTATTGGGTGCCTTCGTCCGGACCCTGGCGGTTGTGTTCGGTGGGATCGAGTGCGACCGAAAAGAAGATTTGCAGCAGCTTGCCGGTCGATAGGACCGACGGATCGTAGGTGATCTGAACAGATTCCGCATGACCGGTCGTGCCGGTGCTGACGTCCTCGTAATCGGCGGCATTCGCTGGGCCGCCGGTATAACCCGCGACCGCCTTGGTCACGCCGCGGACGTGCTCGAAGACGCCCTGAATGCCCCAGAAGCAACCTCCCGAGAGCACGATGGTGTGCAGGCCATTGGAGGTGGGGCTGGAGACCACCGGTGCGGGCACCCGCATTGGGCTGTCGGCCAGCGTCACCACCGGCACGGCGGCAATCCCGAGGAGCGTTGCGACGATAGTGCCTCGTAGCAGAAAGGAGCGTGTCATTTGTGCCTCCTCAAGCAGGCTCGAACGTCATGGCGACGCCGTTCATACAGTAGCGCTTGCCGGTCGGCGGCGGGCCGTCGGCAAAGACGTGGCCGAGATGGCCGCCGCAGCGGGCGCAATGGACCTCGGTCCGGCTCATCAGCAGCGAGTTGTCGCTCGAGGTCTCGATCGCGTGCGGCAGGGGCTCGTAGAAGCTTGGCCAACCTGTTCCGCTGTCGAACTTGGTCTTGGATGAGTAGAGCTTCTGGTCGCATCCCGCACAGGCGAAGCGGCCGACGCGATGCTCGTCGTTGAGCTTGCTGGTGAAGGGATATTCGGTGTCGGATTGGCGCAGAACGCGGTAGGCGGCCGGCGAGAGCTTGGCGTGCCACTGCGCGTCGGTAAGCGTCACGGGGAAGCGCTCGGCCGCGCGAGGCCTTCCGCTCCAGAAGCCGGCGATTGATGCGAGGAGCGCGGCGGATGCTCCGAGTAGCCAATGTCGTCGAGTGGTCATGATTATCTCTCCCGACGGGAATTCGAGTGCGCCGACCCTAGAGTTACGTCGTTCGGGAGAAAATGCATCGCTCAGAGACGCGCGGGTGTGCTCGTCTCTGAGCGTAGGCGGTCAGGGCATCAGGACGTGGTTGATGACGTGCACGACGCCGTTCGACTGCTCGACATTGGCTGTCGTGACTTCGGCCATGCCGCCCTTGGCGTCCGTCAGGATGACGTGATGGCCCTTGAGGCTGATCGTCAGCGGCTCGCCTTCGACGGTCTTGAGGGTCGCCTTGCCATTGCCGTCCTTGATGTCCTCGATCAGGTCATTGGCATCGAGATGCCCGGCGACGACATGGTAGGTGAGGATCGAGGTCAGCTGCGCCTTGTTCTCGGGCTTGACGAGGGTGTCGACGGTGCCGGGTGGAAGCAGCTTAAAGGCAGCGTCGGTGGGTGCAAAGACGGTGAACGGACCGGGGCCGCTCAGCGTGTCGACCAGCCCGGCCGCCTTGACGGCGGCGACCAGCGTGGTGAGGTTATGAGCCTTGGACGCGTTTTCGACGACGGTCTTGTTCGGATACATCGGCGCGCCGCCGACCGTTTTGACGCTGACCGCGGCTGCGCCGACGCTCGACAGCATCAGGACGCCGGCTGCGATGGCAACTGACTTTCTCATTGTTATTTTCCGTTCGGTTGAGTTCGCCTCGAGAGGCATCACACCTCCCTACGCGAGATGGTGCTGGTCAGATGCGAAAGCATTACGAACGGGTGCCGCTCGTTGACGCCGTCTGTAGTCATGAAGGACCACCCATGAACTCCCTCGCCGGTCTGCGCGCCCTGATTTTCGCGGCGACCTGCCTGGCCGCAGCTCCCGCGGCTATGCTGCTGCCAAACGCCGCCGTCGCACGCGGCGCGCCGGACAGCTTCGCCGATCTGGCCGCCAGCCTGCTTCCCGCGGTGGTGAACATCTCCTCTTCCGAGACGGTGAAGGGCGACGCGCCCGACGGCGATGACGAGTCTGGCCCGGATCAGTCGCCGGCTCAGCCGGGCTCGCCATTCGAGAAGTTCTTCCACGACTTCATGAACCGTCAGCATGGTCAGAATGGCGGCGGGAACGACCAGGGCGACGCACCGAAGAAGATGCAAAGCCTTGGATCGGGCTTCATCATCGATCCGTCAGGGCTGATCGTGACGAACAACCATGTGATTGCGGGCGCCGACGAGATCACGGTGACGCTGCAAGATAACACGGTGCTCAAGGCGACCCTGATTGGTCACGACGATCGCACCGATTTGGCGCTCCTGCAGGTCCACCCAGACAAGCCGCTTCCGGCAGTGGCATTTGGCGACAGCGACAAATCCCGGGTGGGCGACTGGGTGCTGGCGATCGGCAATCCGTTCGGATTGGGAGGAACGGTGACGGCCGGCATCGTCTCGGCACGCGGGCGCGATATCCAGCAGGGTCCTTACGACGATTTCATCCAGACCGACGCGCCCATCAATCGCGGAAATTCCGGCGGGCCGCTGTTCGACATGAGCGGACATGTGGTCGGCATCAACACGGCAATCTACTCGCCTTCCGGCGGTTCGATCGGCATCGGTTTCTCGATTCCAGCCAATGAGGCAAAGCTGGTCGTCGACCAGCTCCACACTTACGGCCATACGCGGCGCGGCTGGATTGGCGTGCGGGTGCAAGCGGTGACACCCGACATCGCAGACAGCCTCAGCCTCAAGCCTGCCGATGGAGCGCTCGTCGCGGGCGTTGACGAGCACGGTCCAGCCGCGCATGCGAAGCTTCGTAACGGCGACGTGATCCTCTCCTTCAACGGCGAACCGGTGCACGAGATGCGCACGCTGCCGCGGGTGGTGGCCGAAACGGCCGTCAACCAGAAGGTGCCGGTCGTGGTCTGGCGCGACGGGAAGCGGCAGACGGTCACGCTCGTCGTGGCGGAATTGCCCGATGACCAAGTGGCCAAGGCTGCACCACCGAAAGCGGCGGCGCCGAAACCGAGGCCGCCGGGCGGCGTGTCAGTTGCGGGACTGGGGTTCTCGCTCGCACCGATCGACGATGCGCTTCGGCAGAAATACCAGATCCCTGATGGCCAGAAGGGCCTGGTCGTGGTGTCGGTTGACAAGACCGGGGCGGCGGCAGACCGCGGGATCAAGCCGGGCAACATCCTGCTCGAAGTGCAGCAGGACGACGCGACCAGTCCGGACCAGGTGCTGGACTTGATCAGCAAGGCGCAACAGGGTCGCCGCGCCGACATTCTTATCCTGGTGCAGGATCAGGACGGAACACGATGGGTGCCGATGCCGCTCGCGTCGAGCGCACGCAACCAGCGGCCCTGATCACGGCTCGATGATGTCGCGGTCGTTGTAACCCTGTGCGAACAGCAGCGCACGCAGGTCGGCATGATCGATACGGTTGGCGATCGCCTCAGCCAGGATCGGTTTGGGCCTGAAGGCGATCCCGAGACCGGCTTGGCGGAGCATGTCGAGGTCGTTGGCACCGTCGCCGACGGCAAGCGTCGCGGATCGCTTGACGCCGCGCTGCAGCGTGAATGCGTCCAGCGCCTGCCGCTTGGCCTCACGGTCGAGGATCGGGCGTGCGACTTCGCCCGTCAGTAAAGCGCCGTCGTCGAGCAGAACGTTGGCGCGGTGATCATCAAAGCCGCAGAGAGCGGCCACGCGCTCCGTGAAGTAGGTGAAGCCGCCCGAGACGAGCACGCAGAGCGCGCCGTGACGGCGCATGGTGGCGATAAGCGCGCGGGCGCCGGGTACCAGCCGCACTTCGGACCAGGTCTCGGCCAGCGCCGTCAAACTTACGCCGCGCAGGGTTGCTGCCCGCTCGGCAAGTGCGTCCGCGAAGTCGATCTCGCCGTTCATGCTGCGCCTGGTGATGGCGGCGACCGCGTCTCCTGAGCCGGCACGATGGGCAAGATCATCCAGGGTTTCGCCGTCAACGATGGTGCTGTCCATGTCGGCGACCAGCAGCGCCTTGCGCCGGCCGCGCCGCTTAACGGCGAGCGCATCGATTTGGGATCCAGCGAGGACAGCGCGGACCAGTTGTAGGTCGGGTGCGGTGGCGCAGGCGATATCGACGGCTCGGTTGGGGGAAAGGATGACCGGCTCAGCGCCGCCCACGACAGCGCGTGCTCTGGCGATGTCGCGATCGTCGAGGGAGTGGATGGGGCCGGTTTGCATGGTCGGGTCGTAGAGGAGTTGGAGCTGCGCCCCAAACCCCGCTGAGGCTCCGTTGCGCGGCGCGTCCTCGACACGGCGCCCTTGGATCCAGAAATCGGTGGGTCTGACACGGCTCGTAGTACGTTAACGGAGGCGGTTATGCAGATCCATGCTACGTGCGTTGCACGCTACAGGCGGGGGATTTTACTGCTTGGACCTTCGGGTGCCGGCAAGTCGGATCTTGCACTTCGCCTGATCGGGATCGGATTTGTGCTGGTGGCGGACGATCAAGTGGCGGTGTTGGACGGGATGGCCGCACCTGCAGAGGGGCTCGCAGGGCTGATGGAGGTTCGCGGGCTCGGAATAGTGAGGCTGCCGCACGAGGCACCGGTCGCGCTTGCGCTGGTGCTGGAACTCGGAACGGTGCCAGGACGTCATCCGAAACCGGCTGTTCATTCCGTTTTGGGTTTACCGATGATGGCGTTGGACGGGCATGCGGCATCGGCCGCAGAGAAGGCGGCCTTGGCGCTTGATTGTGTGCTTGGACGCGCGGTGTGTCTTTCTGGTGCGCTGACCCCGTGACGCAGGCATGCCCTGGCTGGCGGACGGTGCTGGTCACCGGGTTGTCGGGCGCGGGCAAAGCATCGATCATGCACGTTTTGGAAGATTTGGGGTTTGAGGCGGTCGACAATCCGCCATTCATTCTGCTCGACACGCTTGTCGGTCGCGGACGAGGAAATCTGGCGATCGGCGTTGACACTCGCACCGACGGCTTTGATCCGCCCGCCCTTCTGGAGGCAATTGAACGGCAGCGGGCGCGAGGTCAGCGGATCGATCTGGTGTTCGCAACCGCCGACGACGCGGTGCTGCTGCGGCGGTTCACCGCCACTCGCCGGCGGCATCCGTTGGCGACAAGCGGGCGCGTTATCGACGGGATCGACGCCGAGCGCCACATGACAGCGTCGTTGCGGGATGCCGCAGACCTTATCCTCGACACCACCGACATGCCGGCTCCGTCGCTGCGACGTCAGGTCGAGGAGCGGCTCTCGATCGATCCGGCGTGCAGACTGTCGTTGACGCTGGTTTCGTTTGCCTTTCCGTCAGGCCTACCGCCTGAAGCGGACATGGTTTTCGATGCGAGGTTCCTCAAAAACCCGCACTACGATCCCCATCTGCGGGACCGAACCGGACTCGACGAGACGGTTGCCCGTTATGTCCGTCAGGATCCTGACTATCGCCCGTTCATCAATTCGATCGAAGGACTGCTTCGTCTGGTCTTGCCGCGCTTCGTTCGTGAGGGCAAGACATACGCGACCGTCGCGATCGGCTGCACGGGTGGGCGACACAGATCCGTGTGCCTGGTTGATGAGTTGGCCCGGCGGATGCGGGCGACAGTGATGAGCGACGACAAGACTATTCAGATTGCGGTGTTGCATCTCGGGATCGGCAAGGCGACGACGCCGGGCGGGGTCTCGTCACCGCTTGCGACGCAGGCGATAGGCCGATGATCGGGATTGTTCTGATCGCGCACGGCGGATTGGGGCCGGCGCTACGCGACGCCATGGAGCATGTCGTCGGCGCGCAGAAACAGATCGAGACGGTTTCGGTCGGTCCGAGCGACAGCATGGTGCGTCTGCATGATGAGATTACGCGCTGCATCGGCGTCGTCGACACTGGCGAAGGAACGATCCTGCTGACGGACATGTTTGGCGGGACGCCCAGCAACGTCGCCGTCTCAATGATCGAGCGTGGTGGCGTTGAGGTGATCTCGGGCGTGAACCTCCCGATGCTGGTCAAGCTGGCCAAGGCGCGCGCCGCCGGTACGCTGGGAGAGTGCGCCGACTGCGCCGAAGCGGCAGGGCGGAAATACATCGCCTGCGCCTCGCATCTGCCGCGAGCCTGTCTCGGCGGGTCGGCCTGCGTGTCGCACGACCAGTCGCGTTCGGCGCCCGAGGCGACGTCCGAGCCGAACGGCCATACCGGTTGACTGACGCCAGCGCCTCGACGGTCCTTCGTCAGGCTGTGACAATCGTCAACGGAAGGGGTCTGCATGCGCGTGCGGCGGCCAAATTCGTGACCACCGCCGAACGGTTCAGCGCGTCAGTCGAGGTTGTGCGTGACGGACAGTCGGTTGCCGCGCGATCGATCATGGGGTTGATGATGCTGGGTGCTGGTCCAGGATCCGCCATCGAGCTGGTGGCGGACGGCTGGGACGCGAAGGAGGCGCTCGACGCGTTGGCGCATCTCGTCGAGACCGGCTTTGGTGAACAGGACTGAGGCGCCCGAGGGCGCCAGTTCTGGGCTACTGACGCCGGCCGATCCACAGCGTAGCGAGGCCAGGACGCGGGAGCGGGTGTTCCGCGGCCATGCGGCGTGCGCTGGTGTGGCTATCGGACCGGCGTTCTGCACCTACGAGCATGAACCCGATCTTTCGGGGCGACGGATCGAACGCGATGAGGTCGAGGAGGAACTGGTCCGGCTGAGCCGGGCGGTTGAGCGATCGCTGGCTCAGCTCGCCAAGCTTCGCGCCCGGCTCACGCTGCTGCCCGACGAGAGCGAGCGCGAGATTGCGCCGTTGATCGACGCGTACCGGCAGATGCTGAACTCTTCGCGTTTGCTGCGCGGCATGCAGCGGCGGATCAGCGATGGGCTGGTGTCGGCGGAGCTCGCGGTCGGTGAAGAGGTGAAGCTGGCAGCAGGCCGGTTGCTGGCACTTCCCGAGGAGGATGGCGCGTCGTTGCTTCGCCGCGCCGGCGAAGTTGAAGAGATCGGGCGGCGACTTCTGCGCAACCTGGCCGAGGCGCCGTTCCGGGCACTCGGCGACATGCCGCGCGGGGCGATCCTTGTGGCCGACCGGCTGCGTCCGGCGGACGTCGCGCTCATTGATCCGACCCGAGTGGCAGGAGTCGTGACCGACGAGGGCGGTGCGGCGGATCATACGGCGATCATTCTGTGCGCACTCGGAATCCCGTCGATCATCTCGGCAGCCGGCATCACGCAGGCGGCTCATGACGGGCATTTTGTGGTGGTCGACGGCAACAGCGGGATCGCGACGCTCGACCCATCACGCAATACCCGGGCCGAGGCTCGACGCGGTGTGGCACTGCACGCGAGTGAGCGCCAGCGGCTGTCCCGACTCCGGCGATTGCCGGCGAAGTTGGCGAGCGGCGAGGCGGTGGAGTTGCAATCGAACCTGGAATTGCCGGCCGAACTGCCTCTCGTGGTGCAGTCGGGCGCGACCGGCATCGGGCTGGTGCGAAGCGAGTTTCTGTTCATCGCGACCGATGAGCTGCCCGACGAGGCGGCACAGGCGGCGGCCTACGCCGGCATCGTCAAGACGATGGCGGGGGATACGACGACCATCAGGCTGCTCGACTGGGGCGGCGAGAAGGAGAGTGCGGCGATGGAGCGCGCCGGCGTCGGGCCCCGCGAACGCGAGGCGAACCCCGCGCTTGGATTGCGGGGCCTGCGGCTGCTGCTGGCGCATCCGGAACTGCTCGAGACGCAGTTTGCAGCGATCCTGACGAGCTCGATCAAGGGCCCGGTCAGGGTGATGCTGCCGATGGTGACCAACATCAGCGAGTTTCGGACGGCGCGAGAGGTCTACGAGCGGATCGGGCGTCGTTTGCGGCGTCGCGGGGTCAAGCTGCCGCAGAAACTGCCGCCCTTGGGTGCAATGGTTGAAACGCCGGGAGCGGCGCTGATGGCGGACGCATTTGCCCTGGAGGCGGATTTTCTGTCGATCGGGACGAACGATCTGACGATGTATGCGCTGGCCGTCGATCGAGGATCGAGCGAGGTCGCGAGCCTGTACGACCCAATTCACCCGGCAGTTCTGCGGCTGATCGCGGAGACGACGGAGGCAGCGCTACGGCTGCGCAAGCCGGTGTCGATCTGCGGCGAGATGGCGGGCAATCCGCGACTGGCGCCGTTGCTTCTGGGCCTTGGATTGCGGTCGTTCAGCATGAACGCGTCCGCGCTGCCGCGGGTCAAGCAGGCGATCCGGGCGGTGACGCTTGATGAATGCGTCAGGTTGGCACGGAGAGTTATGGATGAGAGTGATCCGGTAAAGATCGCGGCGCTGGTGAACGGGTAGCAGGCGAAACTCCGCCCTGACCCGCCTGACTAAGTGGCGGTGTCCGGAGGCGCAGCCTTTGGCGGGGTTTGAAACGGAGCTCCGATCGGCTTCAGTCTGCGCTCGATCTGTTGGCGCTGCGCTTCAAGAAACGGAGGGAGCGACAGCCGTTCGCCGAGGCGCTCGATCGGCTCGTCGGCATGGAAGCCAGGACCGTCGGTCGCGAGCTCGATAAGGATGCCGTTCGGCTCGCGCGCGTAGAGGCTGCGGAAATAAAACCGATCGACGGGTCCGCTTGAGCGTACGGCGTGTGCGGCGTAGTGCGCCACCCACGCATCATAGGCGTCGTCATCAATCCGAAAAGCGACGTGATGCACGCCGCCCGCGCCCTGCCGCGCGTGGCCGGTCGCGTCTTCACGAAGGTGCAGCTCGCCCGCGCTCCCGGAGCCCGTGCCGATGGCGAAAACCTGAACCGTCCGGCCGGCATCGGTAAAGCTGCGCCGTTCGGTCATGCCGAGTATGTCCGTGAGGAAGCGGGCGGTGCGGTCCGGATGCGTCACGCTGAGTTCGGCCTGGGCGAGGCCGCGGATCTGGTTGGCTATGGGCACTGGACTGGCGGTGTGGGGATGGCTGTCGCCGCTGGCGTCTTCAACAAGCCGCAGTCGCTGGCCTTCCGGGTCCTCGAAGTCGACAGTAGCCCAGCCGTCGACTTCCCGGATGGCGCCATGGTCGACCCCGTGCTGCTCAAGGCGGTCGGTCCAGTAGGCGAGGCCGCTCGTAACCCGGAGGGCGACGCGTGTGATGGCATTCGAGCCGCGCTGCTCGGGGGGTGCAGGCCAGTCAAAGAATGTGAGGTCCGAGCCGGGTGTGCCGACTGCGTCGGCGTAGAACAGGTGGTAGGCCGTGGTGTCGTCCTGGTTCACGGTCTTCTTGACCAGCCGCATGCCGAGGACACGGGTGTAGAAGTCGTGATTACCGGCGGCGTCCGCAGTCACGGCGGTGACGTGATGGATGCCGTTCAGGGCTGCCCTTGTCGTCATCGGTGATCTCCTCGTGTCCTCACACGTTGCAGATGTGTGAACAGAGAAAGGACGACGTGATGACACGCAAGACCTTGGCCGCGTTGCTCGCAGTCTCGCTCGGCGCCACGAGCGCCGCGGCGCAGACGGACACGGCGCAGAAGCCGCACTCAAGCGCGCTGAAGGGTGCGGCGGCTGGAGCGGTCGCCGGGCATATGATGGGACATCATGCGAAGACCGGCGCTGTCGCCGGCGCCGTTATCGGCCATCACATGAGGAAGAAGGAAGAGCAGAAAGCAGGAACGCCGGGATAGCTTGGACCCGCCGCCAATGGCGGCGGGTTTGCGGTGCTTAGTCGAGGCGGACCTGAACGCCGCCGTCGCGGGAAACCGGCGTACAAGACGACGTGCCACTGGCGGCCGCCCGCGCGAGAATTGCCGGATTTTGGGTCTGAGCGGTCGTGGTC